>JAYUJV010000145.1:0-9607 GCA_043764975.1 Saprospirales bacterium | reverse complement strand
TAAACATTCCACTTTGCGAACCAATAAATAATTTGTCTTTGTAAGGGAAAATGGTTTCGATTCCCCATTGCATATTTACGCTGTTGCGAGTAATAGGCGCTCGAGGCGTTTTGATGTCAAAAACCCTCAAAGAAACATTATCCAACGTATATAAATAATCGTCATAAACTGTAAAACGGGCGAAAGATCCGCCAACACCTGTTGCAGGTTTTGTAGGATTCACACTCACAACGCCACCTGAGCCTACTTGTGGCGAAGAATCAGCACTTGCATTTGTAAAAACATAGCCACCATTAGAATACCAGTTTTTTCCATAGTATGGACTGTTACAATCTACCTCAACGGTTTCTGTACTGAGCTGATAATCAATGAGATAGCCCAATTGTGCATTGAGCAAAAAATTATTAAAAACATTTTCGGTACGGCCAGCCAATGTTGGTTTTTCGGGATTAGAGATGTCAATACTCAACAAATCGATGTAGCTATCGGCAAATAAAATATTGTTTTTTACCGCAATATCTATGTTGCCAGGAATTTTTATGAACGCAACATTCCGAGGGCTTTCAGGATTTTTGTTGTCTATGACGTGAATGCCTTCGTGTTGCTCGTTTATAAAAACATAGTTGTCATAAAAATACAATTTTCCAGGTTTTTGAAGCTCGCGAGCCGCTTCTGCTTTTACATCAAGGCGAATTTCGTCTAACTTTTTGTAGATGGGCGTCCATTTTTGGTACGTATTTTTTTCGGTGCAAGAATCTAAATTACAAGCATTGAAAATAACGATTGCTATCGAAGCAACCATGAGGCATAAAAATATTTTTTTCATGTTAAAATGTTTTTTTGAAAAATATAAAATTAGGTTTGAATGTCTGTATAGACCTTAGATTTAAAAAAAAGGTTGGGTAGTTTTAGAAAATTTATTAAAAAATAAATTTTGAAGTAGTTTTTTGAAGATTTATTTGGGGGAAAAATCGTAGATGTGTAGCTTGAGAACTTGTGGTGTTTTTCAAGAAACTGTTGTAATCGTTAGTAATTTGGATAATTGAATGAATTATGAATAAAAGAAAAACACAAACGCCGCGAAGCATCAAAAATGCTACGCGGCGTTTGTGTTTTTTGGGTTTCCAAAATTTCACTTTTCAAAAACCTTTTCGCCAGCTAATATTTCGACTTCGAGTTTGTTTTCAGCTGGTGGAATCGGGCAAGCGTAACCTTCGGCATAAGCGCAATATGGATTGTAGCATTTATTAAAATCCAAGGTAACTTGATTGTTTGCGATGTCTTCGAGTTTTAGGTCGATGTAACGACCGCCGCCATAAGTTTCAGTACCGTTTGTAGTATCATTGAATGGCAAAAACAAGTAGGTTTTGTAAATTGGATGCGTCAGAAATTTTTGATTTTGATACACCGCCAATTGATATTGTTTTTTATTGATTTCAAAACTCAACTCACCATATTTTCGATACGAAACCATTTTGCCACTATGCGTGGACATTTCGAATGGTTTTGCTTCGGGTGTTGCCTTAAAACTCGCCAAAATGATATATGACTCTTTAGCATCATAAAATTTGATTTTCAAAATGTCTTTTTTCTCAATCACCCCTTTATTTTCGGCATCGCCAAGCAAATCATTGACGTACGTTGTGCGATGTAGTACCATTTTTTCGGCATAAGTTTGCGCCAATATTGATGTTCCGAATCCGATGAATAGTAGAAATAAAAATATTTTTTTCATATTAATGATTATTTAAAAAAATCAAAGTTTGTTTTTCTGAGTATGTATATTCCTCATTATGAAGCGAATAGCCAATGTGTCCACCAGTTTTAGTGACTTCGAGGTGCAAATTGTCATTTTCCTCTGCCAACTTGTACGGATAGCAAGCCTCCGAAAGTAACGGGTCATTGAGGGCGGTCAAAATGTATGTCGGCACCGAAATTTGGTGCATGGTATTAATGGCCGAAGCGCGCTCATAAAAGTCTTGCGGACTTTTAAAACTATTAATTGGCGAACTAAAATAGACATCAAAATCTTCCCATTTTTTTATTTTTTTCAAATTATTGAGGTCAATCACGCCAGGAAAACGCTTGTCTTTTTCAATCATTTTAGCCGAAAGGCGGTCTAAAAACTTCTTTTTATACAAATAATTTGAACGTTTATTGAGCAACCCGACACTCGAAACCAAATCGCAAGGCGCAGAAATAGCCACTCCTTTTTTGACTTGCGAAGGAATATTATGACCATGATTACCTAAATAATTGAGCGTAATACTGCCGCCCATACTAAATCCAATCAACGAAATGTCTTCATAACCTATTGAAATACAATGTTTTATGACTTCTCCAATATCGCCAATCTCAGCGTGATTGTACATTCGCATCTGTCGATTCATCTCGCCACTACATGAGCGACAATTCCAGGCGCAAATATCAAAACCTTGCTCGCTCAGGATTTTCGCCATACCTAATATATAGGTGCGCGTCGAATTCCCTTCCAGACCATGCGTCAATATTGCGATGCGTTTGTTGCCTTTTCGTAGCAAATCAATGTCCACAAAATCATCGTCGGGCAATTCGAGGCGTTCACGAACCATGCCATCGAGTTGCACTTTGCGGAATACACTTGGCAAAATGGTTTGCAAATGCCCATTGAAGTAGTAAAATGGCGCTTTATAGGTTGATTTTATGATTGGCATAGTGTGTGTTTAGCCCCATCCCAACCTTCCCCAAAAGGGAAGGAGTTCAAACGTATAGGCATATATTGGTAAAAGTCCTCCCTAAATCCCTCCAAAAGAGGGACTTTCTAACGCAGAGGTAAATGTTAAGTAAAATGGTTGCTTATTGTTAATTGCCTATTGCTAATTGCATATTGATAAAAAACTTATTTCATTTGTATCGTAATCGCTTGGCTCGTTTCAAAATTGGATTCGAGTTTGACGACGTGCATTTCTTTTCCGTCCCAAATTTCGATGGTTGCGGTGTTTGGCGGCACTTCGCCGAGGTTGTGGGCGTATAAAATCAAATTTGCCGTAAATCCTGTGAACGTGTAATCTACTTTTATCGGCTCTTTTTTGAGCGTATAGTTAGATAATAACCATTTATCGTTGATTTTGAGCGACACAATATCGCCGTCAATTTTGTTGTGATCCCAAACTTTTATCTCTAATTTTCGAGTGGCGACTTTAATCGTTTTTATGGATTTTACTTCTACTTTCTTTTCGTCAATGTCTTTTGGTTTGTCTGGATTTTCTTTGATCGTCCACGCCAAAATGTCGTGATTGCTATATGCTTTGCCGCTTGCTGCCGTAAAACCAATCCAAGTTTGATCCACGCCAAGTACCGAAATTAAGTCAATTCGCGATGAAAGTACAGGAAAAATGTAACTATCCAAGAAAAAATGTAGCCAACCATCGCGATATTCGATGCGCGCAAAATGCTCTTTGCCGTCATTGAGTTCAGGTATTTCGTGTACTGTGGATTTGCGCTCGTAAGTGTTTTTGCCAGCAATATATTCCATGAGCGCGACTTGGTTTCGGGTTTTGTCGTCTGCATCTTTGTGCGTATCGAACTCAAAAACGATGGCATTTTTTATTTTTTGATAACCAATCGCGTCGCCTTCGGCACGTGCCGTGTTCGTACCTTGATTTTGGAGGACGAATGTAAAACCATCGCCGCCATTTTCTTTCGTATCGTTGCCATTGATTAAAAACGTAAATTCGGTTTCAAAACCATTTTTGAGACCCATTTTTTTATTAAACCAACAAGCTCCCGATTGATTCGGCTTCGAGGGCGAAATCCTTAATCTTTTATCTGCGACAGCACAATCGCCGTTCATGTACATTTCGTTTTTAGAAATACCAAAATCTTGGGTTTTGAAATATATTTGTGCATCAATTTTATTTATAAAAATAAATAAAAAACTGATAATGAATATTTTATACATTATTATAAATAAGTATTTAGAGATGTTTTTGAAATAAAATGCAAAGATGCGGATTAATTTTTAGTATAAATTTGATTAGGTTCGATTTAGTTCATAACTTTGTAAAAATTATTGTCTATTATCATAAACAAAGTGAAACAGATTTTCGTCATTTCGTTGGTATTTTTGATGCTTTACAAAAGCGTAGAGCCTATAACGCTATGCTTAGATTTCAAGAAAACGGCGCAAAGTTCAGTCCAATTCATTGAAAACGAAGACATTATTACCTTAAAAGTTTATTATCCATTGCCTTATTCTTCTCAATCGCATGAGTTGAGCGAAAATCAAAATTTGATTAAAAACGGCGATTCTTTTTATAATATTGTAGAGCAGCGCTATGATCAAGACACTTTTTACCTCAAAATAAAATCCAACCTTTCGGCTCGCGAGCGTTTTTCGGCGCTCAGTGATGTTGTGAATGAACTCAAATCTATAAAAGGCACGGCTTCAAAAGATCAAAAATCGACTAAAACCACTACAATAAAAGTCGTGGATTATATAAAACCTGAATTGCCTCAATTTAGCGCTACACCTATATATATAGGTGTAAACCATGAGCTAAAAAATAATTGGGCCTATTTTGACTTTTCTTCTCAAACGAATATTCATATCGTTTCTCCGCCGCCCGATAACGTGTAATTCTTGTAGCACCGAATTTATTCGGTAATTAGTGTTTTTGAAAACTAAATACGCAACGAATAAATTGACTGCGTAGAAGCATTGCTTTCGGCGCTACATTTAAATCTAAAAAAATCTTATCTATTTTAATGCTTATGTGGTACAAATTGACAATTGTCTTTTTGAATCTCTACGCTCGTATATTTATAAAAAAAATAATAAAATGTTAAAATTAAAAATATGTATTATGCTCATTGTGAGTGTAATGTCAACTATTGCTATGAATGCGCAAACGATGGTAGATGGTGTGTTTATGCCCAAAAAAGTATTTTGTGGTGGTCTTTTATACACAAACGATGCTTGGAAAAACTATTGGGAAGGCACAAGCAAGCGCGACAACCAAAACATCGGAACGGTCACGACACAAAGTGTGGCGTTGATGTTCGATCATGGTATTACGAATCGACTAAATTTGTTGGGTTCTTTGCCTTACGTCACGACAAAAGCTAGTTTAGGTACATTGGCAGGTCAGCGCGGCATACAAGATTTGAACCTTGCGCTGAAATACAAATTGTACGACCACTCTTTCGGTAAATTACAAATAATCGGTGCCATGACGCTTGGTGCATCCACACCAATCGGGAATTATACGCCAGATTTATTGCCTTTATCAATTGGTATGCAATCCAAAACGGCTTTTGGAACGGCCATCGTTTATGCGCAGCATAAAAACGGTTTGACAGCGACCATAAACGCAACTTATACGGCGCGTGGCAACGTAAAATTAGACCGATATTCGTACTACACTACGCAGCAAAATCAGACAAATATCGCCGCTGTGCCAGACGTGACGCAATACAATGTCAAGTTCGGTTATTGTACCTATCGTTTAGAAGTGATTGCTAATTATTTGCAAACAACTTGCAGAACTGGCAACGATATTCGAGTACAAGATGCGCCTTTTGTGGGTAATAAAATGGATATGTCGCGCGTCGGTTTATTCACGTCGTATCGTATAAAACCGCTTAAAGATTTGCAAATCGTAGCCATGTATTGGAAGACTATAAAAGGTAGAAATGTAGGCGAATCACAAACTTTTTCAGTCGGTTTGATGAAGACCTTGGACTTTAATAAAAAAGAAAAGGCGACCAAATAGTAATGGTTTTTATCTCACAGAAAGCACAGATTAACACAGATTAGAGGCAATTGTAAAATCAAGTTTTTCTTAATTTAAACACATTTTTAATTAAAATAAATATTTTCATAAAATGAAAAATAAATTATATATAATATTAACAATCAGTATATTAGGTGTTTTTGCTTGCTCAAAAGAAGTAGCCAATACTGATGATTATCAACCATACTCACCAGCAAAAGACGATGCAAATGCAGGCGATTGGAAAACAATTGTGTTGGCAAAAGCAGACGAAATTGCAGTGCCACAACCCGAATCAAATACCTCGGCTGCATACCTCAAAGAAGTGGCTGACGTATTGACTGGTATGTCTGGAAACGATGCTGCGCGCAAAAAAGTCATCGCATATTGGAGTGTTGGCGGCGCAATCCGTTGGAATCAAATTATGCGCGAATTGGTGGCTAAACACAACTTGCCGCCGAAGCCAAATGCAGACAACACATACCCGATTCCGAACTCAGCGAATCCGTTTAGTTACCCCGAATTTCCGTTCTCGAATCCGCCTTATGCGGCGCGCGCTTATGCGTATGTGTCTGTGGCTCAATACGATGCGATGGTGGCGGCCAATTATTATAAGCGATTGTACAATCGTAGCGCACCTTATAATGTGGATGTAAAAATAGTGCCGTTGGTCGAAAAATCAAGCACAGGCTCTTACCCTTGCGAGGACGCTGTGATGGCTGGCGCATTGATTGATATTATGAAGTTTATGTTTCCGACCGAAACTGCTTATATAGATTCAAAAGCAGCGGAGCAGAAGCAATATAAAATGTGGGCTGGTGCAGCTACATTGAGCGATATTACGGCTGGCGAAGCGCTTGGCAAAGCGATTTCGGCAAAGGTTTTGGCGAAAGCCAAAAGTGATGGCATGAAAAACGCCATCGGCAATCAATACTTGTGGGATAGTTTGGCGAATCGCAAAACTACGATTGGAGGCGAATTATGGAAAAGCCTCGAAACGCCAGCTCGTCCGCCGATGTTGCCTTTTTATGGCTCAGTAAAAACGTGGTTATTCGATAAATCAACGATGGTAAATAGCATTATTCCAGGTGCGCCTTTGGATATGAATACGGCTGAATTTAAGGCGCAATTGGCCGAAGTAAAGTCAGAAGTGACTGGTGGCAATCGCGAACACTTGCGCATTGCACATTTTTGGGCAGATGGCGCAGGTACTTATACGCCACCTGGACACTGGAATTTTATCGCTTGCGAAAAAATGTATGCCAACAAAATGAGCGACGTTCGTTGCGCTCGAAACCTCGCTTTGCTCAATATCGCTATGATGGACGCAGGTATTTCGTGTTGGTTTACGAAGACTTTATACTATTTTCCACGCCCAACACAAGTAGATCCGAGCATCAAAACCTTGACTGGCATGCCTAATTTCCCTTCCTATATGTCTGGTCATTCTTCGTTTTCGGGTGTGGCTTCAACGATATTGGGGCATATTTTTCCGAGCAACAATGCCGAGTTTGCTGGTCAAGCCGAAGAAGCCTCTTTGTCGCGACTTTATGGCGGCATACATTACAAAATGGATTGCGATGCAGGTATTTCGACAGGTAACAAAATCGGAAAATTAGCAATTGAAAAAGCTAAAAAAGACGGTGCAGAGTAGAAATAATAGGCAATTTGCAATAAGCAAATTTTTAAATATTTATTAAAAAAAGGCGTATAAATCAAGTGGAAATTGATTTGTACGCTTTTTTTTGTCAAAAAAAGTGTAAATTTGCACCTTTCCTAAGTTCCTCGTATATTTGCTATTATTGAATCGTTTATCATTCATCGTTTATCATTTTTTTTATTAAAACACCTTTAAAAATGAAAAAGATATTAATAGTTTTATTAATGGTTGCAAGTTGCTTGGTTGCCAATGCCCAAAACTCAACAATTAGCCTACAAACTGGTGCTGGATTTTTTTCTTATTACTTAGATACTGAAGGCTTATTTGTGGGATTGACTTATGATTATGACATTACTAAAAGAGTTAGTGTTTCGCTCAACGGAAATACATCGTCAGCAAAAGTACTTAGATCGGGTTCATTTACTACTATTAATACTAACGTTGTAGAAAAAATATATAAATATACCGAAAGTGAGCAAATGACTCATTGCGATTTGACGGTTTTATACAATTTTTTGGACAACAAAAAACGTGTTGATGCCAAAGTTGGTTTTGGATTATCTTACATCAAAACAGATGTCACATATCCAACCACATTAGAAATACAAAAAGGTGTTATCATAAATAAAGTAGATGGTATTTATACTGCTGGTACAACATTGTTTAATATCGTTTTAGAGCCATCTTACCAATTTAATTCAAAAATTAAAATTGGTTTACGTAGCATTTTACGTTCAACCGGCGGCAAAGTTATAAAACCATTGACGCGTAGAAATGACGCTGGGCTATCAATAACAGGCATAAATTTAAATTATGAAATTGGGTTAAAATTGGGTTATACGTTTTGATTTTTTTAATACGAATATTGGCTTTAAAAGCCGTAGAACGGCTTCCTATTGCAGTAAATATTTTTACTCATTTTTATTAGGTACAGCGTACCGTTCTCATATAAAAATTGAGTAAAATTATCTTATAGAACGGTGCGCTGCACCTTCATTTATCTAATCATTAATTGTTTTCTACCAAGAGTACGGTGCTATACACCTTTCATTTTGAGTTTTGAAAAATGATAACACACAAAATAAAGAATATTTTAATCATAAATTAAACAACTTTTATTAAAAATAAGTCAATTTTTGATTGTTTTTATATTGAAATCAATAAAATTACTTTTTTTAGTACTAAAAAAGATTATGGAATACAACGCGCGACAGATTGAGCAAAAGTGGAAAAAATATTGGAAAACGAACAAAACGTACAAAGTTCCAACCACGAGTGATAGACCGAAATATTATGTATTGGATATGTTTCCTTATCCTTCGGGTGCGGGTTTGCACGTTGGGCATCCGCTCGGCTACATTGCATCGGACATATATGCGCGCTATAAGCGATTGACTGGACACAATGTGTTGCACCCAATGGGTTACGATTCGTTTGGTTTACCAGCAGAGCAATACGCGATTCAGACTGGAACGCATCCTGCCATTACGACCGAAAAAAACATAAAACGCTATCGCGAGCAACTCGAAAATATCGGTTTTTCGTTCGATTGGTCGCGCGAAGTGCGCACTTCGGATCCGTCATACTATAAGTGGACGCAATGGATTTTTATGCAATTGTTTAATCATTATTATGATAAAAAAGCAGATAAAGCCGTTTCGATAGAAAAATTAGTGAAGACATTTGCTAAAAATGGCAATGCAAAAGTCGCAGCCGTTTGTGATGAAGATACACCAACCTTTACTGCCGAGCAATGGCTCGCCATGGACGAACAAGCGCAACAAACCATGTTGTTGAAGTATCGTTTGACGTTTCCCGAAACCTCGTTTGTAAACTGGTGTCCACAATTGGCAACCGTATTGGCAAACGACGAAATCAAAGATGGATTGAGTGAGCGTGGTGGTTATCCAGTTGTCAAAAAACTCATGAAACAATGGTCGATGCGCATTACGGCGTATGCTGATCGCCTGTTGGAAGGACTAAATACCGTACAATGGTCGGATAGTATCAAGGAACAACAGCGCAACTGGATTGGTCGTTCGCAAGGCGCATCGGTTCGTTTTCCGATGAAGGGTTTTGAAGAAAAAATAGAAGTTTTTACGACGCGAGTCGATACAATATATGGTGTTTCGTTTATGGTTTTGGCGCCAGAACATGAGTTGGTGAGCAAAATAACGACTGCCGTACAAGCCGA
>JAYUJV010000144.1:0-9623 GCA_043764975.1 Saprospirales bacterium | reverse complement strand
TTCAATAAAATGCAAAAAAATAGTGTAAATATCAAAATGTGTAACAACTTACAAGACAAAAAAACACCTCGTTTCTTGTGGAACGAGGTGTTTTTTATTTATGATTTTGGAGCTATTTTTTGTAAAAGCTACTCGGGTAAACCGATATTTTTGAGCATATCGTTTGCTTTTTGTATTTTTTCACGAATAACTTTTGACTTGTTAGGGTCAATTTTTTTCATATTCGGATTTATAGTTATAGTAGCAGCCATTTTATTTTATTTTTTATCATCTTGACGGCTTACTTCAAAATCGTTCATAAAATCATCAATTTTATCAATTTTGATGCCTTTCATAATGATGTTCCAGTCTGTTTCAACATCGTCCGAAATAGGCGTAGGAGTCAATGGCTTTGTTTGCAAAACACTAATGCCAAGTCTTTGTAACAACGGGTACAAAGTAACCCAATCGTTACTGTTCGGAATATTTAAAGTTACTTCCATTTTTAAATTAATTTTAGGCAAAGTTACGCTTTTTTCAATAAAACACAAAAAAATAAAACATCACTTTTCAATCCAACTCCACTGGCGCTAAACCTAATTTTATGCGGTATTCATTGACTTTTTTTCTGTCTTCGATTGGGTACAATAGCGTCAAGGCAATCCTTTTTTAATTGGATTTTGTAACAAAACCCTTTTCAAAGCACTTCAAATTCGACCCTTCGGTTTCTTGCTCGGCCTTGCTTTGTTTTATTGTTATCTATTGGGCTTTCGTCGCCAAAACCTTTCCAATCTATTCTTTCTTTGTTTATGCCTTGTTGGATGATGTATGTTGCGATAAATTCAGCTCTATTATTAGATAATGTTGTGTTCGCTTCTTTTTTGCCTACAAAATCAGTGTGTCCATTCACTCGAACCTTTATTTTAGGATTCATATTTAAGTAAGTGACAAGTTCCGTTAGTTGTTTATTCGATTTTTCATTGCTTAGTTTTGTAGTGCCAGTTTCAAATTGTACATCATTGAGTGGAATTATTGTCCCGGTTGTTAATTTTACTTTTTTATCAAATATACCAAAATCTCTTAATTCTTCTACCAGCACATCGTCTATCTGATAATAACCTTCCATGATAATCGGATTTTCGTTTATGGGACAAAACTGCCCAAGAGATATTTTATTGCATTTTGATTGGGGCGTAAAATACCCTGAAACTTTTACCCATGCACCATCTGTTACTACTTTAGTTGTATCGCCTTTGACTTGTGGTTCGGCATGTATCATACGAGCTTCTGAGATTTTTAGTGCATCCCAATAAAAATGAATCCCAAAATTTGGATTCATTTTTTCAACTTTACTCAATGTAGGATTTTTTTCAACTGCCCTTCTTATCCAATACTCTACATGATAAGTCCTCTTGGGTATTAAATCTTCTTTTAGTTTTGCACCAACGTATTCTCCCCAAAAATTTATATTAATGCCCCAACTATCTTTTAAAACTGATACTATAGCTACCATATTTACACCCGAATGTGCCTTAGATGGTGTTATACCCCTTGCATAAAAATCAGGCGTTATCAAATCAGGCGAAGCAGTATTTACCGTAGTCCAATCTTTTACCCTACTATCAAACTCAGATGGATAATGAACGAATCTTCTAATGGTATCGTTAATGTCTTCAAAACTTGGGTTTGGCACTAAATTTTGAGCGAAAGCCATTTGCTGCTCAAAGGTGAAAATAAAAAGGAAGCAAAACCAACGATATGTATTCATAATTCATATTTTGAATGTAAAAAAGCAATAACATAATGGTAGAAAAACAAAAAGATACAAGTAAAGTACTTGTATCTTTTTGTGGTGGTTGGTTATTTTATATTTATTATTTTCCAAAAAAAATCATGCAGCAGCCATCGCTAATGTTTCGCGAACATAAGGTGGCTGAAATCCCAGTATAATATCTCGACAATCAACGCCTTGTGATGAAAGTATCTCATTGATTTCGAGTTCTGTATTGTTACATTGTATCCAAATTTTATCTTCGATAATATCAAAATGGAAAATGGGCGAAAATATATACTTTGAACCATGCCAACCTATATACAACAACTGAAAACTGTTGTGCTTTGTATCTATCATAAGGCGCGTTTTGACTTCCGAGGATACACTCAATTGAGCATCTTTGACGTAAGTAGTCAAAAAATCGCTGAGGATTTGTTGGTATTTTGTTATTTTATCCATTTTACAATTGTTTCATTTTGAGGATGATAGACAATTATTTTACAATCAATCTTCTCAATCGTCCGTTGAATTACAGGTTTTAAAAAAAAATTATCATAGGTCGTTTCGGGAACAGCCAAATATAGCACTCGGTTAGGGTCAAAGAACTCTAACGCCACGCTGTAATCTACAAATTGCCCAACCGCCTTATGAAATTCACTAATTGTAGAAGCGCCTGCAAAACTTTTTATTTCTATGGCTATTTTTTCATTTTCTTTTTCTGCAGCAATAATAGGTTCTGCGCCCAAATCTATTTCATACAAGACTTCATCAACTTCCATACGATATGGGTCAGCGGTAATGTTCCAACCTTCTTTTATCAAAGCCCTTTTTACTTGGTAATGAAATAAATCTCTTGCCATATTTGAAAATTTTATTACAAAGTTAATCCTTTTTATTGAATACAAAAAACATTTTTTCACTTACACACCTTTGCTTTCGCTTTTTCCAAGCCCAAATTTGCTGCTTGCTGAAAATCTTGACAAGCGCCCAATTGGTCATTGAGCGATAAGCGGATAGAGGCGCGATTGTAGAATGCTTCTTTGTTGTTGGGCGTGATGTCCAAAGTTTTGTCCATATCCACGAGTGCGCTACGCGACTCTCCCAACTCGAATTTGGACAGCGCACGACCTTGATACGCTTGTTCATTACTCGGATTGAGTTGGATTACGCTCGTGTAATCGTCGATAGCCGAACGAAAATTTTCGGATTTTCGATACGCATTGGCGCGATGCAAACGCACCGTTTCATCTTCTTTTTCGCTCATCAATATTTTTGAATAATCAGCAATCGCTTTTTCAAAATTATTTTTTTGATAATAAATATCGCCTCGCACACGCAACGCATCTGCATAATCCACTTTTTGCAACAAACTCTGATTGAGGTAAGTTGTCGCTGCTTCGTCGTCGTGATTTATCAACAGAAAAAACAAGGCTTTTTGGTACAATACTTCAGGATAATTCGGCTGCAAATCGAGTGCTTTGTTGAGTGCATCAAGCACAATGTCGTATTTGCGCCAAAGGTAAAGATTCACGCCACGCTCGTAATACATAGCGGCCGAAGGCGTGGGTGACAAGCGAATGGCGCGATCGAAATCAGTTTCTGAACCGACATAATCGCCCAATTGACGCTTCACGATGCCGCGTTGGAGCAACACATTCGGTTCGTTTGCACTCAATTCGAGGGCTTTGTTTAGGTCCGACAATGCGCTGCCATGTTGCCCAAGTTGAGCCTTCAAACGACCTCGATTTTGGTATAAAACGGACTGATTCGGATCCAACGAAACGGCTTTGTTATAATCTTCGAGCGCACCATCGTGGTCTTTCAAGATGCTCTTGACCACCGCACGATTGTTGTACGCCATGGCATATATCGGTTGCAATTTTATAGACGTATTGTAGGCATCGAGTGCCAACGGATAGGCGCGCAAACCTGCATAACATTGTCCGCGCATATAATATGCTTTCGCAAAATCGGGGCTGAGTTTTATACATTCATCGAAGTCAGAAAGCGCTTTCTCGAATTCGTTGAGCGAATAATAGGCGTTGCCGCGGTCGTGCATCCAAGCGATTTCTTCGGGGCATAACTCCAAAGCCTGCGAAAATGCAGCCACGGATTCCCAATATTGTTTTCGCTTGTATTCTACATCGCCGAGCGAAGCGAAGGCTTTGCAATCGTCTGGTTTGAGTTGCGTGTAGGCGCGCAATTGGATCGCCGCTTTGCCATAATCGCCCTTTCGGACAAACTCAATGGCCAATTCTTTGAGGCCAGCTTCCGTTAGTCCTTTATCTTGAAATGCCGCTTGTGCGCTCAAAAAGCAACTCGAAAAGCAACAAAAAAGTATCAAAAAACTGATTTTTAAGCAAGTTTTAGTATCTGTCATTATATAGTGTTTATCTGTCATATATACATCAAAAGGCTTGCCACGCTATGTTAAAAAGGGAAATTAAGAAAATTAAGGAAATTAAAAAATGAAAGGAATATTAAGTACGATTGTAGAAATTTGGAATTTTAGTAGCGTTTTCATTTCTCAGTAAAATAAGCAATTGGCAACAATTAACAATCTATTCTATTCTTTCAAAAAAATCTGTATCTTTATCAACAATTTTGCATTATAAACTATTGCACTTTCGTTCAACGTCATCAAGGTTTTGAACCTTGACGACGTTATCTTTCACTTCCTAAATCCAAAAATATGAAAAATCTCCTAACGCTCATCTTTTTCACCATTTGCTTTTGCTGCTCAAATAGCGTAGCACAAGTGGCTATGAACAATTTTGACATCATAAAACCGACATCGGAGTTAAAATTAAAAATTCCGAGCGAAAAAGGTTTTCGCTGCATGGGTTTGACTTACGAATATGACAAACCAACCTTATTGTACTTCGATTATGATAAATTCGTACTCAAAACCATCTCGATACTTGATAAAAAAGAAAAAACGTTTGACCTGAAAGTTTCGATTGATACGGCTATTCTGAACAATGACTTTTTAGATGACGTTGTGTTGCTGAAAGACAACACTGTATTGTTGCTTTTCGGAGAGCATTTCATTACGTTAAAAGGCGATAAAATTATTTTTAATAAAAAAATAAATGAACCCATCAATGATCAATGGCCACACCATACTATATCGAACTTTCATTGTGGTGTAAGTCATTTGTTGCTGGATAGAACAAGTAATATTGCTTACGTTCGGATAGTTGCTACAGATACTGATGGTTGTACTAAACCATATTTTGAAAATGAAATACTCGGTGCATATCACATTGACAAAAATGAACTTGAAATACTGCCTATATATTATCCTGATTTTTATACGAAACATTATGTGGGCGATATTGAAGGTCTTCAAATCTGCCCGTACAACGATAAACTAATAATCACATTTATAGCAACGCCCGAAGGTTTGATTTTTGATTATAAAACAAAACAAGTTCAGAAAATAACATTGCCAAAAAGTAAATTGGATGTAGTGCCGCCAAAATGGTTCGACTTTGGTATTCCTTTGCCAATCGAAATTAGATTAGATCATCTTGTGGAAACAAGACTGTATGAAAAACTATTGGTTATGCCTAATAATATGGGTTTTGTGCGATTTTATTTAGATGCGATAACGCTAAAAAAATCAAATGGTACAATTAATAATGCAATGGATAAAACCCATACGATGCAAGTGTTGAATCCCGATTTTTCGTTGAAACAAGAATTTCTCATGCCTAATAATTATTACAGTAGCTATCAAACTTTTGTTTACAAAAACAATTTATACATCAATAACTTCTTGGACGATGCTTCGGATAAAACCAATTTCCATTTTGGTGTGTTCAGTATAGATAGTTTGTTTGGGAAATAAGGTTGGGTATTACCATTTATACTTTTTTTGTAATAGGTTTTTACCAGTCGAATTTATTGTGGACTCAACGTTGTCAGCGTTCGAAACGCTGACAACGTTTGGAATAGTCATATACCGAATAAAATGAAAATTGCTAGTCTTTATAGAAAATTGTTGTCTATTAGATGAAATGTATAAATTATTTTTTAATATGTAAATATTGATTTTTAGAAAAAACGGCTCTAAGTTACCGACACCTTCAAGGTGTCGGTAACTTTTAAATCAACAAATTACGTATTACTATTTTCATTTATACATTTCATATATTGCTTATTGATAATCAGTATTTTAAAACAAAAAAGGCTATTTCGCTCAATGCGAAATAGCCTTTTGATATATATTTACAAATAAAATAAAATTTACTTCACTATCATCAGCAAACCATCGTGTTTGATGCGTTGACCGTTCGTGTATTCGAGTTCGGTGCTAAATGTGAAGCGGTCGGGATCTAACGATTTACCTCTAAATGTGCCGTTCCAACCCAATTCTAAGCGATTCGGCTCCAAATCGCTTGCCTCGAACATCATATTGCCCCAACGGTCAAAGATGCGGAGGAACTTGATGACCTTCAAATCGTCGCCACCAAATATCGTGAACGAGTCGTTGTTGCCATCGTCATTGGGCGAAAAAGCGTTGGGTATAAATGCTTTGCGCACGCCTTCTACCCAAACCAATATTTCGTCTTCGACGGTGCAACCAGTCTTGTTTTTTACAGTGATGCGATACAACTTCGGTTCAAGCGGACTCACCGTCGGGCGCAACTCTTTTAGCATCGGATCTGACCACGTAAATGTCGCCGTTTGGTCACTGATAATGGGCTTCAAAACCAAGCTATTGCCAGGTTCCATATACACGTCATCGCCCAACGTAACGGTCAGTGGTTCGGGTTCTGGGATAAAAATATCACTGCGCCACTCGCAACCTAATCCGTCGCGAATAGCAGTTTTATAAATGCCTGATTTTAAATTTTTAAAACTATTTTCTTTCATAAAAGCCTTATTATCAATACTATACACATGGTTTTGGTCGCCGCCTGTCACGTCTTTGAAGGTCAGCGAAGCCGTTTCGAGACCATAACAAACGATAGAATCTATCTGAATCGAAGCGTTGATGCTGTTCGGCATTTTTAAGGTCGTATTCGCCAATGCGATACAATTATTACCATACGTAATGGTAACTGTATAAACGCCTTCGGTCAAGTTTTGCACCGTTGCCGATTGCGCGCCATTGCTCCATTGATAGGCTTTTATAGGCGTATTTTTATTGAGTTTTGCCTCCAATTTTCCGATGTCATTCTCCTGACAAGTAATGTTTTGTAGCGTAACAACTTGTGCTTTTATGGCCGTATCGCAAGTTGCAAAACAAGTATTGTCGCCATCTATATATAAGGTGTCGCAGCGATATTGGTCATAAAAACCGATATGATATGCTTCGCCATTTTTGAACATTTCGCTCGTGAACACACTACCCGACCACGTACCTTTCATGCTCGATTGGTAACTCGCCGCTTTGCCACCGTCTATCTTCGCCGTTACGTTATATGCCGTTTGCGCCACGTTGCAATCCACGGATTTGCTCACGAGCGTAAGTGGACTTCGCACCTTGATATTCAACGCATTGGCAGCTTGATTCGTACATCCATTGCCATCTTTTAATTTTATATTTTTAATGCTAATATCTTGATTTACAATGCTTTGAAAAGAAAATTGTGCAGTATTTTTATTTTCAAGATTCGACCCAATACCATTTTGATAATTAATCTCGAACGGCGCTTTGCCTTTCATATTTGCCGTAATGTTCACAACTGAGCCTTTACAAACCAAAGTATCGGCAGTCGAAAACGTGACGTTTGGCAGCGCATGAAAAACCACTTTTACGCCATTCGACATACTCAAACAAGGGTCATTGAAGTCGATATTGCCACTCGCATCTTTTTGGCCAACGATGGCCGAAAGGTAATAAACGGTATCGAACATAACGCCGCTTGGTTTCACAAAATTCGGTAAAAAACCAGTTTTAAATACCGTTCCGAGCGTTTTATCCGCCTTGCTATGCAACACAAAAGCCAACGTATCGCCTTTGAGCAATTTTTGGTCGCCATTGTGAATCGCCACCATCGGTTCATTGCCGCAAACCCGAATATCGCTCATATCGAGCGTGCCAGCGTCTTTGACACAAGAGCATTTTGGATCGAGCGTAAATGTCGCTTTGCCTTGAATTGTTTTGTTACAAATATTAGAGCTTTCGCTAAATATCAGTACCGAAAAAGTGGTGTTTGTGTTAATTTGAAACTTTTTTATCCAAACATCATTGTTGGTATTGAAATTAAATATATTCGTTCCGTCCGTAAAAGTACCCAAAAACGGTGCTTTGCCAGTAAACGAAAGAATATAACTTACCGAATCGCCTTTGCAAACTTGACCGCCTGAAAGCGTAACTATCGAAGGATTTTTGACTTGTTTGATGACCACACGCGCCGTATCGAAACAGCCTAAACCAGCTTCGGCACGTAACCAAATCGTATCGGCATTGCAGAAAGTTGGCGCAGCCAAATCAATTGTCGTTTTATTGAGCGCACCCGCGAGCGAATTGTAATATATATTATTTAATACATTATTATTTTTATCGTTTACGGCAATATCTTTGGTATTCAGACAAGTACCATAACACAATATAACTGGCTGAGGTACAGTCACTTCTGGTTTAGGATTTACGCTTACGTCTATACTCAACGTATCGGTAAAGCAAGTATTCCAAGCAGCAAATTTGAGTTTCCCGCCTTTGTTTTTCCAATCTATAGTTGCCGTTTTTCCGTTTTCGATGACCGAAACTCCAGTTGGCGCAATCCATTTATAGCTCGTAAATTGATTCGAAGCATCGGCGGTATAAGTTATTTTGCTATCGGGACAAACGTTTTTTGGACCCGCAATACTCACCACCACAGGATGCGGAATTGGGGTCGGTGCAGTAATACTCGCCGTACCTTTCATCATGAGGTCGAAACCAACACCGTTTTTACTGATGTTATCGAGCAACAAAAAATATTTTTTGCCAGCCACGAGATTTACCGTTTGCTCAAACTCAGCAACAGCCAACGGATCCATCGCGCCAAAACTCGCCATTGGCGTACTCGAAATCCCAGTCGCATAATATGGAGGTGTCACGATAAGTCCCAACCAATTGCACGCCACCACGTTTGCCGTAGAATTGTTGCAAGGGCAATCGTCGCTAAAAAGCACAAAATCGTAATCCGCCGCACCGCCAATACTCTGTGCCGCAAACTCGAACGTGCCACTTTTAGTCGCCTCGAAGGTAAACCAAAATGCTTGGTGTAAGGTGTCTTGAAAACAACCCATAAGGCCATTGTCAGGAAACGAATAATCGCTAACCGAAGGTATATTGATGGTATTGAACGAGGAAATTGGCTTCGCATCGGTACAAACCGTATGCTGCGCAAAAGTAGAGGTATAGCAAGACATCAGTATCGCTACAAAAAGAATGATTTTATTCATGGGTATTGGAAGCTGGGAAACTTACTGAATTAAAATTAAGGTAATTAAAAAAATTAAAGAAATTAAAGAAATTAAGTTAAAAAAATTAAGATAATATACTGATAGTCAGTGTTTTATTTTAATTAAAATGTCTTTAAATTATTTTAAAATACTTATTTGATGACGTTCTTTAGTGTTGAATTAAAGAGCGTTTATATATCAATAAATTAAAATACAACAACCTTGCCCGATTAAAGAAAAGAAATTGATATTTCAAAATATTTTGCAAATATATGATTTTTTTAAATGTAAATGAAAAAAATATTGCGTTTTAAATAAAAACGAACTTAAAGTGCCTCAAAAAGTGATTCCATGCTGAGCTGTTGTTGTACATTATTGGTATAGTGTTCGTTTTGTACGACACCAAAAGTCGTCAGCATGGTTACAAAAATTGTTTTTTTAGTTGCAGTTTTTGTAAGAAAAACCA
>JAYUJV010000143.1:0-9633 GCA_043764975.1 Saprospirales bacterium | reverse complement strand
CATGTGGCAGAGTTGATACCTTTACTTACAGAATTTGTAATGTAGCTGGCTGCGATACCGCGACAGTTTACATATATATCCGTTGCATAAATGTACACGTCAATACAGGCTTCTCGCCTAATAATGATGGTGTGAACGATGCCTTCCATGTTAGTGACATAGAATTGTTTCCAGATTCTGATGTGCGCATCTTCAACAGATGGGGAAATCAGGTGTATGGTACAATCGGTTACCAAAACAATTGGACAGGTACTTGGAACAATGGACAAGCCTTGCCAGACGGCACTTATTTCTATTGTGTAGATTTGCATGATAAAGACAAGACCGTACTCACAGGCTATGTGCAGTTGCAACGCTAAAACCCGAACGTAGTAGTAATTCAATATTGCCCTTTGTAACTTTATGTTGCAAAGGGCTTTTTTGTTTTAAAAATCAATTATCTTTGTATTAAAATAATAAAAATGGCTTATGATAGATTTAAAAAAATAGCTCAACTGCGAGAGCAATTGTCCATAAATGACATTATGAGTCATTGGTTACCAAAAGGATTAAAGAGATTTGAGCCAAGTTTAAGGACTAACAATTATCAAAATTTTTGTATCTTTGACAAGATTAGTAAAACAAAATGACAGAGAAAAAATTAAAATACTTACAATATCTTAAAAACTTCGAGAAATGTCCTTCCGCTGACTTTATAGAAGTTGAAAGAGAGGCTTATCGTTGGACAAACAATCCAGTATCAGCTAATGATTTTATTCCAGTAAATATTATGAGTGAGCCTCCGCCTCGAATGTTGGACGACTCTGATAAAATGTGTATGGCTTATGGATTATCAATGTTTAATTCATTGATTAATTCACTCAAAAAATATGAAAAAGAATACAAAAAACGGAGACAACACCAAAGAGAACAATTTATACAAGACAAAGGAAATCATATATTGCAAATAAAATTAACGAAAAATGATGGAATTGCAGATGAACCCAACGAAGATAAGTTTGGACACTTTACATTTTACGAATATTCACATATAAGTTTAGAACATAAAAATTCAAGTTCTCATAACATATTTAAAGACAATGGAGAATTTAACATTCAATAAAAATAAAGTGCTTGATACAAGCACTTTTGTAAGAGTTGGGGATTTATCAAATTTTGAAGGACCACTTTTAAGTTTATTTGAGGAATCAAAAAGTGGGCATCTTTATTTGTTTGATTGGGTTGATAGAGATCAAAAATCTAATAGATGGTTAATTTATAGAGTTTTGCCACAATATCTGCTACAATTTTTAAGATGTGAAATTTCGCATCTTGAACTTTTCGAAGCTAAACCTAATAGAATAGTATTTTTTACAGACATTGAATCTAATAATAATTTATTTAATTATTTTGATTCATTTGAACTATTAAGTTTAGTGCCAAATTATTATCCAAATAATGATAACTTTTTTGATAAAAATGAATGTAATTCTTTTGAAAAAATAAAATCTGTTATACTAGATTCCCTTTATAGACAAAAAAATGAAAACGAATACTCTATTGATTATGGTATGGAAGTTTCAAAAAGTACCGAATATAAAGCAATTTTTTTTAACCCAATAGAGAAAATACCAAATCCCAATTCATTTTATAAAAGTACATTAAAAGTTATAAGCCTTGAAATTCAAAGTATTTCACAATTAAATAATATTCAAAATAGAGTATTTAAGCAGCACTCAATGTTGAAAAAACAAGAATTTAAAAAACCAAAACAATATGCAAATCAATGTAGTTAAAGATTTTTTAAAAAGCCAAGAATGGCAATTTACTCAAGTGAAGCGTAAAAATGTCTTTTTGTTTGGAATAAGTGGAAAGAATGGCAATTTTCAGTGTATAGCTGATTTAATTGAAGAAGAAAATAAATTCATTTTCTTTTCAGTTTGTGGTGCAAATACACCAGCTAACAAAAGGCAAGAAATATTTGAGTTATTAAATATTTTAAACTATGAATTGTTTTTTGGAAATTTTGAAATGGGTATTCAAGATGGTGAAATAAGATTCAGAACGAGTATATCATTAAAGAATATTCAATTAAATCAACAACTTGTTGAAGAATTGATAATGTCGAATATTATCTCAATGGATAATAGTCTTCCATCTATTATGGGTATAATGTTTGGTGAGATTAGCGTTGAGAAAGCGCTTGAACTCTCAATCCAAGAAGAATAAAATTATAATAGTATAGTAAAATGATAGCAGTTCCACACGCTGTACTGAGTGTTTTACAATGGATTTTGGACGAAAGTCTTTCTGTAAAAGAATAAAAAGTATATATTAAAAATTTAGGCAATAAATTTCACTTTTTATTACCTTTGCGGAAAAATCAAACACTATTTAGAAAAATTTAAGTATTGATTATCAAAGACTAACTGACAAAAAGACTAACCGACAATTTTGACTAATTTCTTATTTAATTATGTATAAAGGAAAAAAAGTAATCGCTGTATTACCTGCTTACAATGCAGCATTGACATTAGAAAAAACATATCGCGAAATACCATTCGACATCGTGGATGAAGTTATTTTGTGTGATGATGCAAGCCGCGACAATACTGCTGATTTGGCGCGAAGCCTTGGTATTCAGCACGTTATCGTGCACCAAAAGAACAAAGGTTATGGTGGAAACCAGAAATCGCTATATAACAAAGCACTCGAAATTGGTGGCGACATTGTTATTATGTTGCACCCAGATTATCAATATACGCCGAAGTTGATACCATCTATGGTCAATATCATTGGCGAGGATTTATATCCTGTGGTGTTGGGTTCGCGGATATTGGGCAAAGGCGCGCTCAAAGGCGGAATGCCGATGTACAAGTATATCGCCAATCGTTTTTTGACGTTTTCGCAGAATGTACTCGTCGATCACAAACTTTCGGAATACCATACTGGCTATCGTGCATTTAGCCGCGAAGTACTCGAAGGCATTAATTTTAATGCCAACAACGACGATTTTGTGTTCGACAACGAAATGCTCTCGCAAATCATCTATGCCGATTACGGCATTGCAGAAGTGACTTGCCCAACTAAATATTTTGACGAAGCCTCGTCAATTAATTTTAGTAGAAGCATGAAATATGGCATTGGCGTATTGCGTGTTTCGCTTGTTCATCGCCTCAATAAATGGGGTTTGATGAAGTCTGTGTTGTATAAATGACCTCCCCAACCCTCCAAAGGAGGGAGTTGCTAATGTAGATTAGATACAAGATGAAAAAACAAAGTTTGCCTTTACGTTGGAAAGTCCCTCCTTTGGAGGGATTTAGGGAGGTCGCTGAGTTTATATTAAAGTCCTTGATTGAAAATGATTCAATCAAGGACTTTTTTGATTATATTTGTATTAAAATAAATATTTTATCATGAAAAAATTCCTTTTTATATACTTTTTCCTTGGTTTTGTGCAAATAAAGGCACAAAATCTATATTTTCCACCACTGACTGGTACGGTTTGGGAAACGACTGCACCAGATAAATTGGGCTGGTGTACCGACAAAATAGATCCACTTTATACGTATTTGCAACAAACGAATACAAAAGGTTTTATGGTGTTGAAAGATGGACGAATCGTACTCGAAAAGTATTTTGGTACATTTACGAGCGATAGTCTTTGGTATTGGGCTTCGGCTGGCAAATCGCTGACCTCGACACTGGTTGGTATTGCGCAACAAGAAGGATTATTGAACATCAATAATCCAACTTCAAAATATCTCGGCAAAGGTTGGACGAGCGAAACGGCCGCTAAAGAAGACCTCATCACCGTCAAAAATCAATTGACGATGACGACAGGTTTCGACGATTCGGGCAATAAAGACTGTACTTTGCCGACTTGCTTCAATTACCTCGCAGACGCAGGCAAACGTTGGGCGTATCACAACGGGCCATACACGATTTTGGATAAAGTCATCGAATCGGCTTCTGGAGTGACCATGAATCAATTTTTGAATACACGCGTGAAGGCAAAAACAGGGATGAGCGGCATATATATAAAGTCGGGCGACAACAATGTATATTTTTCAAATGTACGTAGCATGGCACGATACGGACTTCTGATGCTCAATAAAGGTACTTGGAACACCACAAAAGTACTCAATGATGCGGCATATTTTACGGCGGCCACAACAACTTCGCAACAACTCAATTTATCTTATGGCTATCTTTGGTGGCTCAATGGCAAGGCTTCGTTTATGTTGCCGACGCTCCAAACTGTCTTTCAAGGCACTTTGACGAGTAATGCACCTGCGGATATGTTTTCGGCATTGGGCAAAAACGGTCAGATTATAAATATAGTGCCGAGTCAAAATTTGGTTTTGATTCGCATGGGCAATTCAGATGGCTCGCCAGTACCCACTATTTATGTCAATGAAATCTGGAAACGTTTTAGCCAAATAACTTGTAAACCGATTGCTACGAGTGATTTTGAAGGTTTGAAGTTAAATATTTACCCAAACCCAAGTTCAGATTTTATTTCGATTGATATTGATTTTGAAATACAAAATACTGATATTCAGATTATTAATAATAAAGGCGAAACAATAAACGTTGTTTTAAATGAAAATAAATTGAATATACAAGATTTTCCGAATGGAGTGTATCAAATTGTGCTAAAGCATGATGACAACATTTATCACGATAGAGTAGTGGTGATTCACAATAACTAAAAACTAAATCAAGATGAAAAAATTATTCACAAACCTCACTTTTTGGGTTTTGGTAGCCATAACTTTGGGTTTTTTATACGGAAAATATTATCCGAATGAAGCCGTAGATTTAAAGATTTCATTTCCTGATTTCAAAAATGGACATTTCTTTTGGGATTGGAAAACCCTCGGCGATGCGTTTATCACGATTGTAAAGTTATTCATCAATCCAATTATCTTTTTGACCATCACGCTTGGCATAGCGGCGATGGGAGACTTGAAAAAAGTAGGTAAAACTGGCGGAAAAGCCTTGTTGTACTTTGAGATTGTAACCACTTTTGCACTTTTGATAGGCGTTGCGGTTTCGTTTTTGGTACAACCAGGTGCTGGTGTCGATACCTCGAAAGCGGCTGGCGCAGACGTTTCAAAATATATAAAAAGTGCGACCGAATTTAGTTGGTGGCGATTTTTTCAAGACAATCTGACTTTACAAGTCTTGGTTTTTTCTTTGATTTTAGGTATGATACTCAGCCGTTGGAAAAACCGAAAAATCGTGTTAGATCCGATGAGTAGCATCTCAAAATATGTGTTCAAAGCCTTGCATTGGGTTATGTATTTGGCGCCGATTGGTGCATTTGGCGGCATGGCTTTCACGATAGGGAAATTCGGTACTGGGACCTTGTTTTCATTAGGTAAATTAATGCTTTCGGTCTATGCCACGATGGCGATTTTTATCTTCGTTTGCCTTGGTTTTATACTGAATATGTACAAGATACGTATTTGGGATTTTTTAAAGTATATAAAAGAAGAACTCTTAATTGTACTCGGCACATCGAGTAGCGAAGCGGCTTTGCCTGCATTGATGGAAAAGTTGGAACGTATGGGCTGTGACAAATCGGTGGTCGGATTGGTTGTTCCAGCTGGCTATTCTTTCAACCTCGATGGCACGACGATTTACCTTTCTATGGCTTGCATTTTTTTGGCGCAAGCCTACGGAGTGCATTTAGATTGGAGTCAGATTATGACCATGATTACGATTTTGATGGTCACATCAAAAGGCGCAGCTGGCGTGACTGGTAGTGGATTTATTGTGTTGGCAAGTACGCTGCAAGCGGTGCAAGTAATCCCAGTCGAAGGCTTGGCGCTGTTGCTTGGTGTGGACAGATTCATGTCCGAAGCGCGCGCCATCACGAATTTTATCGGCAACGGTGTAGCGACTGTTTGGATTGCAAACAACGAAAAAGCGTTCGATAGGGAAAAGATGGAAGAGGTATTTGGTTGAATTGGTTAAATTAGTAAACTGGTTGAATTGGGTATGAAGCGGTAAACTTTATAATTTTCCCAATTCAACTAATTCAACCAATTCCCTAATTCAACTAATTCCCCAATCCTAACATCCAAAATCCATTTCAAAATTAGCACCATTTTCATTATAAAAATGGCTTTTTGCTTTCAATTGTTTTGCCAATGACGTAATCAATTGAAAACCAAAAGTTTGCGCTGTTTCGGGATTTTCAATTTTTTCAAAACCTTTTCCATTGTCAGCATAATGAAATTTTTTGGTATTTAATGTAATTTTGACACTTGGTTTCTCCGTATTATCAAAAGCATATTTGAATGAATTGTTCAGCAGTTCATTTATAATTAGGCCAATCGGTAACGCCAAATCGGCGTTGATATAAGTTGGTTTTATGTCAATATTTTTTTCTAAAAGCGTTTCATCAAAGTTATATGTAAAGCATAGTTTTTGAATTAAATCTGATATAAATTGCTGTAAATGAACAGTTTGTACTTCTTCGGTTCGGTACAGTTGTTGGTGCAAAAGTGAAATCGTTTCGAGGCGACTTCTACTTTCATTCAAGATACTCAGCACTTTTGGGTCGCTTATTTGTCGCGACTGCAAGCGCATAATACTCGTGATGGTTTGCAAATTGTTTTTCACCCGATGGTGCAACTCTTTCATCAAAAGTTCAGCGTATTGGGTGGCGCGTTGTTTGGCTTTCATTTGTTTCCAAGTAAAAAATAAGAGTGCTGAAAGCAAATACAAACCGCCTACCAATAGCCAAGTTGTGCGTTTGGACTGTGTTATTTGTTGTTGTTGGGCAGCGATTTCGATGTCACGTTTTTCTACATCAAACTTGAGTTGCGCTTGTGCCAGATTTCGTTGCTTATCTTCTTGATTCAATACCTCGCCCAATTGGTTGGCTATATTTAAATGCAAGTAAGCCTCGTCATATTTTTTTTCATTTTTATAAATATTTGCTAGCGAAAGATGGTTTTCTTGAGCAATTTCCTTGAAACTAACAGTATCAAGTGTGCTTAAACTCTTTTCAAAAGCAAGTATAGCGTCTTTATTTTGATGCTTTGCAAAATACATTTTGCCTAATTTATTATAAAAATTACATTTTGCATAAGGTGAAAATAAGCCTTCTAAGGCTTTGCTTTTTTCAAAATAAAGAACTGCATCAGCATATTTTTTTTGCTCGGTCAGTATATCAGCAATAGAAAGATAGGTTTCGGCCAATCGAGAAGGATCATTTTTGCGCTCAAAAATATTTTTAACAATAAGACTCTTTTCCAAAGCGGTATCAAAGTGACCCAATGCAAGCTCTATATTTGCATAAACACGTAGCACCGCCGCAATTCGCATCGTGTCGCCGAGCGCAAGTGCCAAATTGTATGTGCGTTCGATGTTTTTTTTGGCCATTTCATAGTTTTTCGCCTTTAGGTATATGTTGCTCATGTTTTGCATGGTCAGCACCACACCAGATTTGTTGCCCCAATGCTCTGCAGCTTCTATTGATTTCAGATTATACTGTATTGCCTGATCCCAGTCACTCAGCATAGAGTGTAGCGTGCCGAGACCATGATAGCCGTCTTCGACCATTTCCCAGTCTTGGATTTCGGTTGCGCGCGCTATCGTCTTCAGGTGATATTCGCGCGCCACTGAGTATTGCTTCATTTTTTTATGAACAATAGCCCAATCGTTATACATCGTCAATTTTTCTTTGTCAGAAAGTTTCTTTTCGGCAATATCTAAAGCAAAAGCATAGTATTTTTTTGCATCTTCGAACTGATTATTGTCTTCATAAATTCCTCCCAATGTGCGATTTGCCTTAAATAGCAGCATCGGTTGCTTTGTTTCGGTAGCTTTCGATAAGGCCATATTGACCAATAATATTGCACTATCTTGTTTTGTGTCAGACAATTTCGTAGCAGAGTTGAGCAAAGTTTTGACTTCAAGTTCGGCTTGTGTTTGGGCAAATATACTTTGCCCAATGAACAATAAAAAGATAAGTAGAATATTTTTTTTCATCATATTTTTTTAATAAAAAAAGGTAATTAGACTTAATATCAAGTCTAATTACCTTTTTAGAAGCAATTATAAATTACATTTTCATTGTTATAAATAATTTGCCATCGTTTTTTACTGTATAATTTGTTTGAGTAAATGTATAGCCCATAATTGCTCGCTTTTTTTCTTCACAAGTAATTAATAAACCACCTTTCAAGTTTTGTAGTTCGTTAGACTCCATTGTAATCAGGTTCTTTACGGCTGATAATTTATTTTTGTTCATTGTTAAAAAATTTAAATGATTGTTAAAGTTTTTTTATTTGGGAGGTTATACAAAGATAGATTTTTTCCAATATAAATAAAAGTAAAAAATTACTTTCTAGCGTTCAATATTTTTGATTTTTGTAAGTAAAATATAATCTCAAAACAAAAACTTGAATTGTATATGAATTTATGTTATGTGAATCTAATTGATTGTTAATGCTTTAATGTTTTTTGATTCTTTAAGTATTTAATCATTATTACCATACAAATATATAATTTTAAAGTTAAAATAAAATAAACATAAAACACGATTTTGTAACATGGTTATTTTTTAATAAATATGTATAATGTACTGATTATTAATGGTGTAAATTTGTTTTCATTAAAAATAATTAAATATTTGTGACACAATTACGGTTTTAATTATTGACTAAAAAACGCTCCAGAAAAGCATCCTTATAAATAGGTGCAAGCGGAATCGATTTGCTGTTTATGAGGATTTCGCTGTCGTCAAATTCATCTACACAATTGATATTGATGGCAAAAGACCGATGTACACGTATCATTTTATCAATTTCGTTAAGTCGCTCCAATACATTAGTTAGCGAAAGTCGCACCAATATTTTTTGAGTTTTCAACACGATTTTGCAATGATTGCCGTCGGCTTCGAGGTACAAAATATCTGTCAAAAATATTTTTACAAAGCGATAATTTTGTTTTATAAATACATAATTGTCTTTTCTCAAAAAGCAATCTGCGCCAAGTTTTACTTCATTTGCGGTTTTTGCTTCGCTCTGTTTCGCTAAGTTTTCACTTTCATTATTTTCTTTATAAAAGTTGCTAATCGCCAAATCGAGGCTGATATGTAGGTGTCGTTCGTCGAAAGGTTTGAGCAAATACGCGGAAGGTTCTGCATTTTTGGCACGCGTAACGGTCTGAAAATCAGCTTGTGCCGTCAAAAATATAATCGGAATACGGCGTAAGAGATTAAAAGCGGTAGCAGTATGAACGCCATCTTTTTCGCCTACTATTTGCACATCTACGAGTGCAATATCTGGTTGGCTTTGCTCAAATAGCGAAAGTGCATCATCAAAATTATCGGCACAACCGACTACCGTATAGCCCCAATCCGAGAGTAGTTGTTTTACGTCGTTAGCAATCAATATGTCGTCCTCGACAATCAAAATTTTTAAATTTTGCATAGTACAATTTAGTATCAAAATAAATTCAGAAACTTGTGTGAGGGAGGCTACATACAAATAATGGTGTTCTCGAATACAAAAGTACTACTTTCTAAATACATTGTCAAGCGCAGCATTTTATTTTGGCTTTACTTTGCATCATAAACGGAGAGAAAACAAGCCGTTGAGTAATAATTTATTTTTTTCATTTTTTAATTTA
>JAYUJV010000142.1:0-3426 GCA_043764975.1 Saprospirales bacterium | reverse complement strand
CTTTAAATATATTTAAAAAATTTAGCTTCATACATGACAATCATTCATAATATCGCCTTACTTTTGTGGCATTAAATTTGGCTTTTATAAGTCATTATTGAATATAAAAAAGATATTTTGTGTATGTAAAAAAAGATATTTTATTTAATAAAATGTTGATTATCAATTATTTATTAATAAAATATTAAAGCATATATTTTTATCAGTTTTTTTTATTCAAACACAATTTTTAACTTTTTTTCATTTTATTAAAATAAAAATATGTATCGTACGCATACTTGTGGTGCATTAAGAATAGCCGATGTAGGCACAACGGTAACTTTGAGCGGCTGGGTGCAAGGCTCACGCGATAGAGGCGGAATGTTGTGGATTGACCTTCGCGACCGCTACGGCATCACTCAATTGATCGCGCAAGAAGGCGTTTCTACGGCCGAAACCATTAGTACTACGCGTAGCTTAGGCCGCGAATTTGTGGTGCAAGTTGTAGGTAATGTGGTAGAGCGTTATGACAAAAATGATAAATTGCCAACTGGCGATATCGAAATACAAATAACGCATATCGAAGTACTGAATGCTTCAAAAACGCCGCCTTTTACCATCAAAGATGATACGGACGGTGGCGATGAGTTGCGCATGAAATACCGCTACCTGGATTTGCGTCGTCCACCTTTGCAACGCAACATTATGTTCCGTAGCAAAATGGCCATCGAAACGCGTAAATACCTGAGCGACAGTGAGTTCATAGAAGTTGAAACACCGTTTTTGATAAAAAGTACGCCCGAAGGCGCACGTGATTTCGTTGTGCCAAGCCGTATGAACGGTGGTCAATTTTATGCTTTGCCGCAATCGCCGCAGACTTTCAAGCAAATTTTGATGGTGGGTGGTTACGATAAGTATTTTCAAATCGTGAAGTGTTTCCGTGATGAAGACTTGCGCGCTGACCGTCAGCCAGAGTTTACGCAGATAGATTGCGAGATGTCGTTTGTGCATCAAGAAGATATTTTGAATACTTTTGAAGGTTTGACAAAGCACCTTTTCAAGGTCGGTTTGGGTGTTGAACTCAATGATTTTCCGCGTATGAATTACGACGAAGCCATGAGTTTGTATGGTTCGGACAAGCCAGATATTCGTTTCAAGATGAAATTTGTTGAACTCAACGAATTGACTCAAAACAAAGGTTTTCAGGTGTTTGATGCTGCCGAATTGGTGGTCGGTATCTGTGCCGAAGGTCAAGCAACTATGACGCGCAAGCAAATAGACGAACTGACAGAATGGGTAAAACGCCCTCAAATTGGTGCAAAAGGCTTAGTATATGTCAAAATGAACGAAGATGGCAGTTTGACATCTTCCATCGGTAAGTTTTTTGATGACGATGCACTCCGTACTTGGACTGCAAAAATGGGTGCAAAACCTGGCGATATGCTCTTCGTGATGAGTGGCGAAACGGACAAAGTCCGTAAGCAACTGAGCGAATTGCGTCTTGAACTTGGCTCGCGCATGGGCTTGCGTCGCCCCGAAGATTTCAAACCACTTTGGGTACTTGATTTTCCGCTTTTGGAGTGGGACGAGGAGTCGGAGCGTTTCTTTGCGATGCACCACCCGTTCACGTCGCCGAAGCCAAACGATATAGAGCGTATGCTCAACGGCGATCACGAAACCATGAAAGCACTTCGTGCCGATGCTTACGATTTGGTACTCAATGGCGTAGAGATTGGTGGCGGATCTATCCGTATTCATGATCGCGAATTGCAGTCTAAAAATTTCAAATTGCTTGGTTTTACGCCAGAGCAAGCGGAGGATCAGTTTGGTTTCTTGTTGGGTGCATTCGAGTATGGCGCACCGCCTCACGGTGGTATTGCGTTCGGTTTTGACCGCCTTTGTGCTGTGATGAGTGGCTACAATTCTATCCGTGATTTTATCGCGTTCCCGAAGAACAATCAAGGGCGCGATATGATGATAGATGCACCGTCAGCGATTGACGATTCACAACTCAAAGAGTTGAGTATCAATGTGTTGCCAAGTGTAAAATAAAAAAATTAGATTTTTAATAAATATAAAAAAAGCGTACTCGACGATTGTTGAGTACGCTTTTTTATTATAAAAGACAAATTAAATTATCATTTTAACATCAATATAGTGTTGGTTATCAAAGACTAACCGATAAAAAATGACTAACTGACAATTTTGACTTTTGACTTACCAAGTAGCCTTTATCGTATTGGTTTCACCTTTGACGAGCTGCGTTTTTCCGCCGATGCTATACAATTCTACTTTCGTAAAATCCTCATTTGGAAAGAAAATATCGGTCATGGTGGTTTGTCCATCGTCAGCAAAAAGTTCTACGGAAGCGACATCAAGGTAAAGATGAAATTTGACAATATGCTCAACCGAAGTTCGTGGCGCATAGTGACGGCCTGCAAAACTTTTTTCAAAATCCATTTTACCACTCGCTGTTCGGTCTATATAAAATCGCTTAGTCTCCGTTTCGTAACCAATGCTAATTTTTTCGTTTTGGGCGTTGAAATAAGTAATACCGAAATCGGTAGCGCTCGTTTCATTTAGGTCAAAATCAAGCGATACTTCATTGCATTTTGAAGATAAATTAATTTCTTTATTATTTACAACAAGCTGTTTATCAATGCTTTGTGTATTTTTTTGAAGGCTTTTGATTTCTTTTATCGGAGTCTGGAACAATCTATTTCCTAAGTCTGTTTTTTTCAAAATCAATTCACGTGGCAACGTCATTGCGCTACGCCATTTTTTAGTTGGCGTACTTTGAGCATATTCCCAATTACTCATCCAGCCCAAAAAAAGACGGCGATTGTCGGGTGCATTTGACCACGTCACGCCAGCGTAATTGTCGCGACCATAATCCAACCAAAAGATATTTTCGGGTTTATTTTCATTTTTAAAAGTTTTGCCATCAAAATCGCCTACGAAATATTGCGTGCCAGAGCGTCCGTTTGGTGCGCCATCGCCTAAGCTCACTATTAAAATCCATTTTTCGACATCAGTGTTTTCTACTTTAATTGGAAATAAATCGGGACACTCCCATACGCCACCGTGAGCGCCTTCTTTCAAACCAAATTCGCTTAATTTTTGCCACGCTTTAAGGTTTTTTGAACCATAAAACTCAACATGATTCGCCGCTGCCAAGGTCACAATCCATTGCGAAGTAGCTGCATGCCACATCAATTTTGGATCTCTAAAATCCCGAATACCAGGATTTTTGATGACAGGATTTTGAGCATATTTTGCCCAAGTGCGACCTTTATCCAAGCTATATGCAATGCCTTGTGTCTCAATATCTATTTTGCCTGCTATTTTTTCACCCGCCAAATCGTGTAGCGTGAACATCGCGACCAAAGGACTTTCGCCGCCTTGTTTGCCAAAACCAGATGTATTGTTTTTGTCCACCACTGCACT
>JAYUJV010000141.1:0-1235 GCA_043764975.1 Saprospirales bacterium | reverse complement strand
GGCGCATTTTTGCCCATAGATTTTGATGGTTTTAATAATAAATTGCTGCACGAAGAAGTTTCTGAAATCTTGAAACAAAGCCCAGCTAAATATAAATTGTGCATCGCAGACGCGTGTCACAGTGGTAGTTTGGTGGCGAGCAAAGGCGGCAGTGCCGAAGGTGCTTTGACGAATTATTACAAATCGTTGGCGCAAGCACAAGCTGGAACGGCCTTGATTATGTCTTCTAAATCCGAAGAAACTTCGCTAGAAAGTAACGGTTTGCGTCAAGGTGTATTTAGTCATTTCTTGATTCGAGGCCTAAAAGGCGAAGCAGACGTTGATGGAAATAAAATCGTAACGGTTCAAGAATTGTTTAATTTCATAAACGTAAACGTGATTGCTTATACAGGTCATCGCCAATCGCCAGTGATTCAAGGCGATTATGATCCTGAAATGACGGTGGCTGTGACGAGATAGGAAGTCATTATTTGTACAATAAGCAATAGACAATTAGCAAAATTGCTTATTGCTTATTGCCAATATCAACTGATAAGGTAACAAAATATAGGAAAGTCAAATAATTTTACAGATTTCAAATTTCAGTAGATACTAATTGTAAATTTCAAAACAAGCGTTCTTCGATGAGTTCGCATAAGATATGCCCTACCAAAATGTGACATTCCTGAATACGAGGCGTGTCATTTGAAGGCATATTGAGCAAAAAATCTGCGATATGGGCCATTTTGCCGCCAGTATCGCCAGTCATAGCGACTACGGTCATGCCTTGCACGAGCGCTTGCTCGATAGCACGCAACACATTCGGCGAATTGCCAGATGTAGAAATGGCAAACAAAATATCCCCCTCACGACCAGCAGCTTGTACCATGCGCGCGTAAACTTCGTCGTAACCAAAGTCATTGGCCACAGCCGTAAGGTACGATGAATTGACATGAAGTGCTTCGGCATACAGTGGCGCACGATTTTTATAAAAACGGCCACTCAATTCGGCCGCAATGTGTTGTGCATCGCCTGCGCTGCCACCATTGCCACAAAATAATATTTTTTTGTCGAGCTGATACGCTTTTACGCAACAATCCACCACTCCACTTATCTTTTCTATCAAAACGGAATCGTTTAGTAGTTTACTTTTGGTATCTATACTTTCCGCTATTCTTTTCGTAATGACGCTTTCGTTAGTCATATATTTAAAATATTTTCAAATATTTTTATTAATATTTATTTCTTTAATATAA
>JAYUJV010000140.1:0-3431 GCA_043764975.1 Saprospirales bacterium | reverse complement strand
CCGAAACGGATTGAATATTGGTTTGTGGTTCAAAAAACACAGATTTATCGCGCCAATCTTGCTCGGCCATATAAAAACGAGCGCGCAAACCGCCTTCCATCGTTGGAATTTCGCATACATACGGTTGCTCGCTGCCTTCCATAATCATGTGCGTACCGAGTTCATCGTTGGTCATGCCTCCAACGTACCAAGTTTTCATGAGTTTACCTTTTAGGTCATAAATCTCTACTTTTACGCCGTCAGAAGCTAAATCTTTAATGATATTTGCACTCGCATTTTTAGATGGAATGTAACGCACGCGCACTTTTTCGATGACTTCCAAGATGTTTTTGACCGAGTTTGGCTTTGCAATGTGCTTGTCGTTGAGTGTCCAATATCGCTCGCCGCGAACTAAACTTAGCGTTTGATTTTTACGGTCTGCCAAAAAGATTCGGCCAATATTGGCAGTATTTTCTATCGCAAAATTTTTATCGTCGTCAACCAAGGTTGTTTTGTCATTTTTGTGGGTTGTGTACCACCAAGTTCCGCCGCCAAGGACAACGAAAGCCGCCAATAAGATTATTATTTTTTTCATATTAAGTTTCACTTAGTCCCCAAGTTTCACTTAGGGTTATTAAAGTTTAACCCTTTCAGGGTTTTTAGTTTTTTTATTAATGTAATGTATTGGTTTTCAGTATGTTAGTTTTATTTTCAATAGACTAACAGACAAAAATGACTAACAGACAATATTGACTATTTAGTATATTTCCTACGTCTCCAAAAAGTATAACCAAAACCAAACAAAGCTAAGAATCCAAGTGGAAGCGCGATGTTTAGCGTTTTCCAAAATCCGCTTTCTTTATCGACCAATGGTTTGTTAAGCATACGCAATTTTACGGTTCGAGTTCTTGCTTCTATGAGGCTATTGTCGTCCAATAGATATTCGATGTTATTGAGCAAAAAGTTTTTATTATCGAATGCGCGAAACATATATTTATTGTAACCCAACGGTCGCGGTTGATTGTTTGACGGGTCAATTGTACTGCTCGCAATGTCGCCATCGGAAACGATGAGCATCTTGGTTGGCTTACTTTTTTCTTGAAAAGTCAAACCAATGCTCGACAAACCAGCATTCATTTCGGCTGAAACACGATTTTCGTAGAGCGAAGGGAAAACGCCTTCCATCATAACAGCCAACGGGATATATTTTTTATTAAACTTCGATGGATCTGGCGGATAGCGCAAAATCTCGAAATTGACATTTACAGGCACAAATTGCTCGCGGCTATGATCTGATGTACTCAGCACAATTGTTTTTTTCACGTTCGTTTTTGTCCGAATCGTATCTATGCTACTCGGAAAGGTAAACCACACTTCGCCAAGACTTTTTACGGTCGGATGTTGCGATTGCGGAATCGCGATTGGTTGATAATACCAATCAAAATTTTGTAGCTGTGCCGCTTGCCCTTGCATGCCAGTTCGCAACGGAATTTTGGCGCATTTTAAGTCCAACACTAAGTTCGGATTGATGCGCGCACCATACTTAAACAACTGATCCTCAAGGTTTAATGGATAATCTATTGGCGTTTGGTTGCCTTTCATACTCATCGAATCCATATCGGCTGTCAAGCGGTCGATAAGCCAAATTACGCGTCCACCGTTCATGATATATTGGTCTAATTTGAACTTTTGTTGCTCCGTAAATGCCTGTGTTGGCTTGGCAATTATCAAGACATTGATGTCTTTTTTGAGTTGTACAACACTATCAAGATTGACTCGTCCGACTTCATAATTTTTGTTTAAAGTTCTATCTAAATCAGCCGTTTGTACTTGATTTAGTTCACCATGACCTTCGACATATAACACGTTTGGACGTGAATTGTATTTCAATTTTTTGATGGCTTGCGCAAATTTATACTCCAATAATGACATAGAATTGTTCAACGTCACGTCTTGGTTTTCGCCAGGAATTTGGTTTTCAATCAAGTCCACGACTTCGGTTCTGCCTTTATATGTGACGAGCGCGAACGGAAAAACTATCTTACGAGAAGTTTCAGAACTGCCTTTTTCAGTCACTTCCATTGGCATAAGCCCATTTTGTTTAAATTCTTTTCGGCGGTTGTTTATTTCTTCGGTCGTTCCGACGTTCGGATTCTCGAAAGTATAGTTTATGTACGATGATTGACCTCGCAAATCGTCGAGCATTTCTTTTGTGCCAGTCTGAATCCGCTTGAAACCAGCTGGAAACTCGCCTTCTAACAAAACCCTTACATATACGTTGTCATCAACACTTTTCAGTAATGATTTTGTAGGATTCGATAGCGTAAACCGCTTTTCTTCCGTCAAGTCAAACGTCGTAAAAAAGTATTGTGCTAATATATTTATAAAAATCAGTATCCCAACCACCAAAGCGATGGTAGCATAAGATTGTATTCTTTTTGATTGAAAATTATTTATTTTGAACATATTTTTATTTTAAAAATCGAGAGTCGAGAGTCGAAAATCGAAAGTTGCTATTTAAGAGTTGTTCGAGAATCGAGAATCGAAAGTTGCTAAATTAGATAAAATTTTAAAAAATTACGGAATTATGTATTAATTGGCTAAATTAAAATATTTAAAAAATTTATCTTTATAATGTTATGATTATCAATCATTTAGTTATTTTAATTGGTTTAACTCCTATGACAAGAAATTTGATGTGTTTTAAAAAGTGTCACTCCTACGGAGTTCAAAAACACAATGTGGATTGTATCTTTTTTACCGATATGTCATGCCTAATGGCATTAAATACACTGCAAATGCCGTTAGGCATGACATATCGGTAGCTTATAATTAGCAACCAAGACCATCAAAGCTCCATAGGAGCGACACTTTGATTTTATACTAATATATTTTCCTTATTATTGGAGTTGAGCCTTTTAATTTCATAATTAGCCAACAAGTATATAATTTTGAAAAATTACCATTTTCGGCTTTCTAAACTGACTTGTGCGGCCATTAAAAAGATAAAAATAACCGAAAAAAAATAGATAATATCTCTCGTATCAACCACACCGCGGCTGATACTATCGTAATGATTTTGTATGCCGAATTTTTGGATTATGTCGTCTATTTTGCCTACAAAAATTGGTATGTGACTGATATATTCAAAAACCCAATACGCAAAATAGCATAAAAAGGTAGCCAAAACGAACGAAACAATCTGATTACAGGTCAATGAGCTAGCAAAAATGCCAATACTGATAAAAACCGCGCCCAATAAAAACAAACCAATATACGAACCCATAGTCGCACCCGAATCTATGTTACCGACTGGATAACCTAGCGAATAAATCGTATAATAGTAGAGTAGTGTAGGCAACAAAGCAAAGGCAACCAACGTCAGGCAAGCCAAAAATTTGCCGACAATAATTTCCCAATCTCTGAGTGGTTTTGTAACCAATAACTCGATT
>JAYUJV010000139.1:0-9677 GCA_043764975.1 Saprospirales bacterium | reverse complement strand
TCGCAATAACAAACCGATTACGAAAACCATTTTTTTGATAATTTTCCCATTTTTCCAATATAATTTCTTCTTTACCAACACAATTTTGATAAAATTGAATAGGCGGAAAAAACGATAATTCTGATATGATTTTCATAATTCTTATTATTTATAAAAACGACAAAGGCAGGATTCAAAACCCTGCCTTTGTAGCACCGAATTTATTCGGTAAAAGTATTACCGAATAAATTCGGTCTTTATAATCATAATAATCAATTACCGAATAAATTCGGTGCTACAAAAAAATTAGGCTTTCACATACATTATTTCCTTCACAGCTTTAATTACTTTTGTAGGATTTGGCAAAAATGCCTCCACATAAGGCGCAGAATAAGGCAAGTTTGTATCAGCCGAATTGACACGAATCACTGGTGCATCGAGGTAATCGAAAGCACGTTTTTGAACCATGTAAGCCAACTCAGATGAAACACCTGCAAACGGCCAACTTTCATCAACGATAACCAAGCGATTTGTTTTTTTGATAGAATTAATGACCGTATCATAATCCATTGGGCGGATAGAACGCAAGTCAATGACTTCTGCCGAAATGCCTTCTTTTGCTAGTTCGTCAGCCGCTTTATTAATGACTTTCATCATTTTATTGTATGAAACCAAGGTCACATCAGTACCTTCGCGACAGATTTTTGCTTTACCGAAAGGTATCAAATATTCTTCTAGCGGAACATTGCCTTTATCGCCATAACAAGTTTCGGATTCCATGATACACACTGGATCATTGTCACGAATCGCCGTTTTCATCAAACCTTTCAAATCATAAGGATCGATAGACGAAACAACTTTCAGACCAGGCACGTTCGCCATCCAGCTCTCAAAAGTTTGAGAGTGCTGCTGCGCCAATTGACCTGCCGAACCCGATGGGCCACGAAAAACAATCGGACACATAAAATTACCAGCAGATTGCGACAACGTTTTAGCTGCATTGTTCACAATTTGGTCGAATGCCAAAACAGCAAAATTCCAAGTCATAAACTCAACTATCGGACGTAAACCGTTCATGGCTGCACCGACACCGATACCAGCAAAACCCAATTCGGCAATCGGCGTATCAATCACGCGTTTTGGACCAAATTCGGCAAGCATTCCTTGCGTTACCTTATATGCACCATTATATTCTGCAACTTCTTCGCCCATGATAAATACATTTTCATCGCGGCGCATTTCTTCGCTCATGGCCTCGCGTAAGGCTTCACGTACTGTTATAATTCTTTCCATTTTCAGGTTTAGATTTTTTCAATTTTAAAAACGTTGCAAATTTACAGCGATTTTGTCATTATTTTATCTCAAAACCAATATTTTTTTTTATTTCTAAAAAATGTTAATTCTTAAAATATTTTGTATCTTAACTGTCCTTTTTTCGTTATTAAATAATTCGATTTAGTTATCTGTGTTCATTCTTATTTTTGAAATCCAAAATAGAAGTATATGAAAGTCAAAAATTTTATTTTTATAATATCTATAATGCTCATTGTGAGCAAGTTGTGTGCACAAACTGTTTTTCCTGTAAAAATAAATGGCAAATTTGGATTGATTAATCGTACAGGTTTGCAAGTGTTGCCAGCCGAATATGATGCCATAAGTCCGTTCAATAATTTTGGAGTCGCTACTACGCTAAAAGGTAATAAAATTGGCTTATTGGCTGCGGACGGAACAGTGATTTTGGGTAATGAATATACCAAAATCGAGGTCATAGATAGTGCTGCATATTTGGTCAAAAAATTTGATTATAAAGCCATTTTTTATAAAAATAAAATCATATATAAAGGTGTTTTCGATTCGGTACGTTTGGTCAAAAACGAAGCAAAACGTTATTTCAAAGTAAATGACAAATTACGCTTAACTGTACTCTACGACGACGGTAAATTGTTGTTTGAAAGCATTGATGCTCAACGAGTTAAAGTCTTAAATGACGATTATGCCATCGTTACGAATCGAGAAAGAAAAGGTCTTTTTTATAAAGAAAAACAAGTTATACGTTGCAATTTTGACGATATTTCGCCGATTGGTTACAACCATTTTCGAGTTCAAAACGGCGATGTGGCTGGTGTAATGGATAACCATGGCACAACGATTTTAGGTGTAACTTATCAACGTATTGAACCACTTGAAATCGTTACGAAAAATGTTTATTTCAAGGTTGGCGATTACAGAGGATATTATGTTTTTAACAATAAATATTCAAAACTATCAAAAGAAAAATACGACAACGTGGTGGCAGAACGTTTTGCTACACTTCAGACGTATAAAGACGGTTTGAATGGTCTTTTAGACAGTATGTTGAACGTCATTTTTGAGCCTATTCATACTGATATTAAGGTTTTATCTTTTTTAAATGCCAAGATTGAAAAAAACAGTAAATGGATTTTGCATAACTTTAAAACAAAGAATCAATCGAAATTAGACTATGACCAAATAACTTCGCCCGAGGCGTTTTTCTTTACTTGTCGCATCAATACATTGTGGGGTTTATTGGACGAAAGTGGGCAGCAAGTGTTGCCTTGCGCCTATTCAAAAATTGAAATTGATGAAGAAAACAATACATTGAAAGTTTGGAAAGGCGAGCAAATGAGCATCATTGAATATGATGAAAAAGGAAAATTGAACTTAGATGAAAAAACCGATTTCGCAGGTTATTCGACCTTAAATGTAGGAAAAACAGTGCTTTTGCGTTCAAATGATAAGTTATTTGCTAATCGACAACTAAATATTGATACTGAAGGTGACTACGAATGGTTTCAGAACAACAAGCAAAAGTGGGGTATTCGGAATCAAAAAACGAAGAAAATAAGACTAAAACCACAGTTTGATGACATCAATATTTTGCCCCAATATGGCTTCACAATCGTATCGAACGAAGTCGAAATTTTATTGGAAATAGACAGAACGCACTTTAAATTTTTGAAAGTTTATGGCATCGTAAACAACAAACGCGGCTTGCCAGTCGTGCCTACAAGTTTGTTAAATATTAAACTAACGGATTTTGAAAAAGGAAATCCATCGGCTAGGGTCGTGTTCACGAATGGAAAACATGGATTGTTGAAAAAAAATGGTAAAATCTTGAAAAAAGATTGCGCTTATATCGGTGATTTTGTGAACGGTTTGGCTCGGATTTCGATGAAAGGCTCACTCGAATCTAACTTAAATGCAGGCAATATGAGTTTGCAAACCGTTTTTTCTTACCTCAATAGTTTCGGAAATCCATTTATGATGACTGACTATACACAATATGACGAGCGCGTATTTCGGAACGGACAACTCGTGTGTAAAGAGTGTAGTTTCGGCGTCATAGATACGCTTGGAAACTTAAAAATAGAAGCCAAATATAGTCACATCGAAGACCTAAAACATGATGTATTTATCACGAACCAAAACGGCAAATATGGACTATTGGATAAAAATGGCGCAACAGTTACACCTTTTGATTTTGATGAAATAAAACCACTTTCTGACAAGACAAAACTGTTTAAAACAGCCGTTTTTGCACAAAAATACGGTCTTATGGATCAAAATGGACAATTGTTATTCAATACCGAATATGACAATATCGCTGATTTTCGAGATGATGTATTGCCATTCGAGCGCAATAAAAGATGGGGTTTATTGGATAAAACTGGTAACGAAATTTTGTTTCCGACCTACCAAAAAATAGAGACTTTTTCGGAGCAAAAAGCCGCTTGCAAAACCACAAAAGGTTGGGGATTTTTGGACGTCGCTGGTGCGAATATTGTGCCTTGCACTTACTTACGCGTGTCCGCTTTTCAAGAAAATGTAGCTATGGCTGCCACGCCCAAAGGTACTGGATTCATTGACGATAAAAATAAATTTGTGATCAAGCCAGAATATTATTCTGCGACTGCTTTCAAAAATGGAATGTCGATGGTTATGGATAAAGGAGAGTTATTTTGTATAGACCATAAGGGAAAAAAAATAAATAATCCGACTGAAAATGATGAATATAAAACTAAGTTATTTTTTGCAAAAAACTCATTTTCAAATACTTACACATATAATAATTCTGTTGGTTTGACGCATGAATGTGGTGTGCCACTCACAACTGCCAAATATAACAACATCGTAGAGTTGCCAAGTGGTTATTTAAAAGTAAGATTAAAGCAACACGAAGGCATCATTACGAACGAGGGAAAAGAAATTGGCAAACCAATTTTTGACCACATTTTAGCTGCTGGCCAAGAGTTGTTTCGCCTCGAATCAGGCAATAAAATTGGCTACATAGATGCGACTGGCGATTGGATTTGGAGTTTGAAAGAGTAGGGGTTGTAAATTATTTAGATTTTCTTTTGTTTTATACTGTTTTGTTCAATACTTACTTTGTCTTCAAGACATAGTAAGTATTGAACAAAACTGAATTTATTTTTAGAGAAACGAATTTTATATATTTTTCTCACCTTCTCAAAATCTTTTCCATTTTTTTACCTTTGGCTAATTCGTCCACCAATTTATCTAAATATCTGACCTTTTTTGTCAATGGATTTTTAATTTCTTCGATCCGATAACCGCAGATTAAACCTGTTATAAGTTGAGCATTAGGATTTAAGGTTGCTAAGTCAAAAAAGGTTTCAAAAGTGATGTTTTCGACTATTAATTTTTGAATTTTTGGCTCATCAAAACCTGTAAGCCAATATATGACTTGATGCAACTCCTCAATTGTTCTGCCTTTTCTTTCAATTTTGCTTACATAATGGGGGTAAACTGCTGCAAAAGTCATTTTTAATATTCGCTCACTATGTTTTTCTGTTTCTTTCATTGCTTAATTATTTATATTGAAAACCTGTGTCAAAAGTTCTGCTGCTTTGACTTTTCTTTCTCTATTCAAATCGCTTTTTTCTTCTATTTCAATTTCAACAAGACCAAACCATTTTAAAAATCTTTCAAAACTTCTTAGACCAAAACAACTTGAATATTGATCTATCTGAGATTTGTATATTTCATATTCAAAATCAGAAAAATAATCAGGAATTGCCTTCAAATATTTTTCAGCATAAAAATTTTCATTTTGGTAATCATTACTATATTTGTTCAAAAGATAAATGGTGAAAGTCCAAGCTTTTTGACCTATTGGTTTATTAATGAAGCCATCATGGTAACCCCAATTAAATTTATCGGCAAAAGTTTTGATAAATAACTCAAAAAAAAGTTGTCTGTTTTCGGGTTTTAGCAAATTTTCGCCTTTTTTAGTAAGCGTCAATTTACCATTTACTTTTTTTGTAATGCCTGCAAGTTTTGCAACTATTTTAATACTTGTAATGGTCAAACTGTCAATCTCTCGCATTAATTTCATAATGCCTTTTTCAATCAAATCGTCAATGAGATGTTTTTTATCGTACAATTCGACCAATACTTTCCTTGGTAAAGCGCCTAACGGAGTCAGTTTAATAAATTTTTCCCTTTCGATAATCCTGATAAAATCCTCCGCCATTCTGAACAAACCAATTTTATCTAATGTTTCATTATCAATTTTTTTTTGAAAATGAACTGGCGAATTTTCATTATAGGTGTCATACAAGATAAAATGAAAATCGTTTGGCGATAAATTATCGAAATCAGAAACGGGAGTATTGTTTTTTTTTAATTTTTCTGCTTCTATAAGTTTGTGTAAATCCATTGTATGTTTTTTTTAGTTTTTAAATACATCATACAAATATAGTTTTTTATTCCGAAATTTAGAAATATGTAGCTTTTTTATTTTTAATCTATTGATAATCAGTGTAATACAAAAAGCCTTAACGTGAGTGAAGGCTTTTTGTATTAGTAGCAGTTTATTTTTTTAAGGAATACCCAACGAAAAGTGCTTGTGGTCAGTTGGGGAATTTGAAACCCAACTGCCCGAACGTTCGCCGATGTAAATTACTGTTGTTAAATTATTTACCAATGTTTAAAAGGTTTCAGCAAGCTGAAACAAAAGTACAATTAAATTACTGATGTTCAATCACTTACGTCCGCCCCACTAGCTACAAACCCATGTTATTTGCTGTTATTTTCTGTCATTTCACTTCTTTTTTTGATTATGTCTAAAATATTTTTTTGAATATCTCTCATAATAAGTTTGCTCCAAAATCCACTGTAGAAATTGAACATTGTTGAGAGTCTAAAGTGAGAAGTCAAGTGCAATACTATTTTGTTATTTTCGATTTTTTCGATTCCATATTTACCTTCTAAAACGTCAAAATATTTTCCGCCAACCATAACGTGTTCATCTAAAGCTTTTGGTGGTATTGAGTTTGGGTCAGCCTTAATTGTAAATGCCAAAACTTTTAAAGGTTTCATTTCAGTTACTGTTTCAGTAAAAAATAGTCCTCTGTCAAAAATTGCCTTTCTTATTCCACCAACTGCAATTGTATCAAGTTCTGCCTCCATCGGTCTTGGGAAACCCATAAATTGAAATAGTGAGTTATTATTTTCAGTTTCAGAAATTTGTCGAACCCGTGTTATGTTTTCCCAAACTTTGTCCTCTGTTGAGTTAATAATTATTGTTGTATGTTCAGTAAACATTTTGTTACTTAATCCAAAATAATTTTCAACTGGTGCAATAAAAAAAGGTAAAAGTATAAATATCGAAACGTATAATTTGTTTCGGTTTCTTGGGAAAATTCTAACTCCAATAAGTCCACCTAGTAATGCCATAAATAAAAAAACTGGCAACGCCATTAAAGCACAAATAATTCCTTCTTGTCCAAACAAAACAGAAATTCCAACAAGCCCAAGAATCGCAAAAACAGGCATTGTTATCATAGCAATTTTTCTTGAACTTGTAATTTTGTCGTTGTGATACGCTGTAATGAGTCCGATTACAAAAGGAACAATAAACATGAAAGACATTGTCATTAGTCCGAAAGTTGGAAATAAAGGTTTATCTCCTCTAAAATCTTCAAATGCAAAAACCGCTCTCGAAGCAAGTCCGTAAGCAATTCCATAAAAGAGTCCTTTCCAATTTTTAATATCCTTCATTGTTTTTGTCTATGAGTTGTAGGGTTGTGTTACAGTTGCAGATAACGTTGGGGTATTGGCGAAGAAGGGGAATTTGAAAAACCGATGTTCAAATTTAGCACAAAAGTTCAATAGAATTACTATTGTTCACTAACTTCCGTCTGCCCCTTTTTTGCCAATACCATGTTGGCAGAAGTTCTTTTTTCTGCGTTTAGTCTTCAAGTATGACTTTACGAAAAGTCAGAGAAACTCTCCTTTGTCTGATGATTTTGTGGTCAAAATAATTGTCTGATTTGACCATTTTTATTCCGTGCATCCAACAATATCTTGCATCTTCTTTTAATACTACCATAGATGATTTGTCTAAAAGATAAGGTATAACATCATCTTTATCGTCTTTGTTAGTGAAGTTCATTACACATTGAGAACCTAAACTCAAAGATGCAACGGTATCAGAAAAACAAGGTGGACAGTCAATATGATTGGTTATTCCTTGTCCTGGAAGATATTCATTAACAATTACTTGGTCGGGAATTTCATTGAAAATCCCTTGCTCGTATAAACGAGTAGCAAATTTTGCCAACCATTCGGGCAATTCTGCAATTCGCATATTATGGTTAATTCTATGAAATTTATAATCATATTTATAGCCATAATGTTGCACTCGTCTTTTAAGGTCGTCAAGCCAAGGTTCTTTGTCTATTGACGATAAAAGGAAGTCGTGTTCTTGTTTCGTTACAAAATTTGGCAAATAAGCTAAGCCGTTTATTTTGTAATCAGCATTGTGGTTTTCAACACGAGCAATGGTTTCTACTTCTCCAAATAAATCGAACATAATGATATTTTTTTTACAAATTTAATTAAAATGATTTTATTAAGTCGCACATTATATTAAGATTAGGACTTGCCCAATTACAACTTCCTAATACATCATCAAATTGAATTGCGATTGACTTCGGATAGTCTTCTTTGGTTTGTAACGGTGTCAATTTTTGTTTGTATGAGTGCCACTTTAAGTTCAAACTGCTATACGCTGGGTTTTGTTGTAAAACAATTAATTTCCCACCGTTTGTATTACAAAATTTGGTCAGTATAGTATTAGTAAAACTTACGAAATCATCTACATTTAATGAAAGACTTGCAAACAGATATGAGTAATTAATTATAAAAATTGTATCCGATGGATTATTAATACTTGAATGTAAACCGTCAGCAATAAAATTTTTGTCGGTATGAAAAACAGAACTGTCATACTTATTTACTCCTAAATTATTGAAAATATTTTTTGCTTTATCCAACATTGCTTGACTTGTATCAACTCCTATATAATTACAGGTCTTAAAGTTTTTATTTTCAAGTTTGGATAACCAAGTATTAAAGGCATAGCCCGAAGTGAAAGGTCCACATCCTATATCAATAAAATAAACATCTTTTCTTGAAATTGCACTTTCAATAAATACCTGTTCACTGGAAAAAAATAAAAAACTACTTGTAAAGTGCATTTGAAAATAATAAAAGCAATACAAATCAACTCTTTGAGTTGCAGATAATCCTTCAAGTGATGTGCTAAAATCTGCCCTTCCTTGTCCTAAAATAGTATTTCTATGATAGTTTTTGATGACTTTGGTTTCTAACGAATACAAACCATTTACATTTGGTCTTTGAATAAGCCCACTTGAAATTAGTCTTTCAATTGGCGGATTGAATTCAGTAACAAAATTATTTTTAGTTAGTTCTGATAAGTTCAATTTTGACATGATGTTTGTTTATGTAGGTTGTCCGTTAGAATTTCTGCCAACGTGCCGATTGGCGAATGTTTTATTTAAAATACAAAAATACTTATTTGTGATGAAATTAGAAAGTAATTTTAATAATATTTTTTAATTAATTGGAAATCAGTATTTTATAAAAATAATAATGATTTTTTATTTATTAAAACAATATAAAATGCGCACTTCTTTAAGTTGGAAAACAATTTTTTAACTATACAATATGCGTACTTCGTAAAACTGTTTTTATGATCATAATTTCTATTAAATCTACCTCCCATACGCACACTCCCGACACCCACTCCCACAACAATAACCCCGCTTCAAGTGGTAATATTCAGTAAAGACGACCAAGTTGTTTTCAAAATAGTAATCTTCGTTTAGGACGGCGTTTGAAACACTGGTTTGGGCTTTTATGATCATGTTATTGAGTTCGAGTAGGCAAGTGTTGCAAAGACAATCGTAGTTGGTTTTTGTCAAAAAATGGGTTGTTTCAGGTGTTAGTGTTATGCTTGCACAATCGCATTGAGCTATGTCGGCAGCGTGGCAAGTGATTTGTTTGGCACATCGGCCGCAGGTTTTTTGTTTCATATTTTTAGTTACTACTTATCGATATTTGAAATCCATTTTTATCAGCGTTTGCTTGCATCCGTTTTAATCCGCGTTCCATTTTATCTAAGTTTGTAAACGTTGTGTACTTGGAACGCGGATGTCACAGATGCCTTCGGCAAACGCGGATGAAAAAGGATTTTCTAAACAAGATGTAAAAATTTATTTCTATTTTAAATGACGTTGTTATCGCGATTTTTATTGCAAAAGTAGGAATTAATAAGCAATTGGCAAAAGGCAATAAGAAATTGGCAAAAGGTAATAAGCAAAAAGAAATCAATTAAAACAAAAAAACCC
>JAYUJV010000138.1:0-1241 GCA_043764975.1 Saprospirales bacterium | reverse complement strand
GCAATTATTTATACCAGTTTTGAAAGAATTTAAAGAAATGATGTACCAATTCGATGAAGATTACTTATTTTCGTCAGAGAAATACAAAAACGCATTTAGCGACAAGCCAACAACTTACGAAACTGGGTTGAAGCAAACGCTGGATTGGTATAAAAAAAATCAATAAAGTGGGTGCGTTACGTTTATACGTTACCGACACCTTAGAGGTGTCGGTAACGTCTTCTACGGTTTATAAATGATAATTCTGAAACATAAAATAATCGTGGAAAATACTTAAAAACACTCGTTTAAAAACCTAACAAATGAATCAGAAAAACATACTTCGCCAAGCCATGTCTCAAACTATTCCGATTGCAGATGACGAATGGGAAGCGTTTGAGCCGCATATTTATGCCAAAAAAGTAAAAAAACGCGATTTGTTACTACGCGAAGGGCAAGTTTCTAATCAAATTTGTTTTTTAATCAGTGGTGCTTTTCGACAGTTTTATATGATTGATGGCGAAGAAAAAACGACCTTTTTTTTCTTTGAAAACCACTTTGTCTGCGATTACGATAGCTTTTTGACGCTACGACCTTGCGACCACAACATAGAAGCCATGGAAGACAGCGAATTACTCGCTTTCGATCGCGAAACGCTGCTCAGAATGTATCGTTTATATCCAACTTTTGAAACTTTTGGCCGATTGATTGCCGAAAGCGTGTATCTATGTATCAAAGACCGATTGATGCACTTTTTGCTCAACACACCCGAAGAACGCTATCGTCGATTTTTGCAAAGCACCGAATCCGACATTATTTTGCAGCGTGTACCACAACATTATGTCGCATCGTACCTTGGCATTACGCCAGTTTCGTTGAGCCGTATTCGTGCCAGGGTTGCGAAGAGTGTGAGTCCAAAATTAATCGTTGCAGTTTGATTTAGAAGTTCAAGTCAATTCGTATTTACATTACAATGTTTGAATCCGTTTTAATCCGCGTTCCTTTTTTATCTTAGTTTGCATACGATGTATCTTGGAACACAGATTTATCTGATGCCTTCGGCAAACACGGATTTAAACGGATTTATACCAAAGTGCATATGGTTTTACCCTTTTATTAAAAAAAGCAAATGTTACTTATTTTTAACACGAATTTCACTCTAATTAACGAATTACACGAATCGTAGATAAATAATTTCACTAATTTTGAAACTTACGTTTCAATCCGTAATGCACAATTTTTAGTAAAAGTGTAAAACATTA
>JAYUJV010000137.1:0-9710 GCA_043764975.1 Saprospirales bacterium | reverse complement strand
TTCAAAGGAATAGCAAGATAAAGTACTCTTTCAGGCTCGTGCATTTCAATAGCAACATAGTAATCATTGAATTGCCCTACGGCTCTGTGAAATTCATTCACATTGGATGGGCCAACAAAATTTTTAATTTCTACTGCTATTTTTTCACCGTCTTTTTCAGCTCCAACAACAGGTTCTGCTGCTAAATCTATATCGAAATCAACACCTTCAATTGAAATCTGATAAGGATCGTCTGTAATATTCCAACCATCTTTGATGAGTGCTTTACGAACTTTGTTGTGATAAAAATCTCTTGCCATAATACAAAAGTACGGTTTTTTTATCTATTTATAAAATTCAATTATTATTTTTTAAAAAAAATTACGAATTATTTTGAACGCAAGTTCAAAATTGAATTTTAGTAATTTCAAATATAATCATTATCTTTACGTTTTATAATTGAAAAAAACATTGTCATGTTAGCCAATTTAGATAACGAAGTGCATTTTAAAAAAGTCTTTACGGATGTTGAAATTTTTACAGCATTTGTAAAAGATATTTTAGGTATTGATGTGCAGATTAGCAAAGTAGAAACTGAAAAAGTTCTACTCAGTAAAGTCAGCGCAATTAAATTTAAAATGGATTTATTTGCGGAGGATAAAGAAAGCCGCACGATTATAGAAATACAAAAAGTTGATTACGACTACACTTACGACCGCTTTTCTCACTATTTTTTAGCAAATCTGATAGACGTGCAACGAAGCAGCACAGATTACTCGTATGATAAAGAAATTTATGTGATAGTAATCGTCACATCTGCTTATAAAATTGTAGATCAAACTGGCAATCCAGTTAAAAAAGATGTTCTTATAACGGATATTAACCCAAGTGATTTGAATGGGGAAGTTATTCGTATGACAAACCATAAAATGATTATTTTAAACCCAACTTACCCACAACCAAACACGCCTGAAAGGATTTCAGATTGGCTTAACCTTATCCAAGAGTCTATGAAAAATCCAGAAAAGCCCAATATTAATATGAAAAATCCCGCTATTGCAAAAGCGGCCAGTTTAGCTGATTTTGATAAATTATCTCCCGAAGAATTAGCCGAGTCAAAAATTGATGTGATGCGCCGAAAAGCGGCTGCCGTGCGTGAAAACCAAAGTAAAGAAGAAGGCATCGAAGAGGGCAAAGCCCAAGCCGAGTCCAAGGCTGAATCAGAAAAAGAACAAATGATTTTAGAAATGCACAATGAAGGCATGGATACTACAAAAATAGCGAAAATTACAAAAAAAACAGAAAAAGAAGTACAACAAATCATTACAAAATATCTATGATAAAATTAAGCAACGCACTTTTAATTTAGGTCGTGAATCTTTTAAAAGTCGCGTCTGCAATTCAAAGTGTTACATATTTTATCCATGTATATTACAGTGTGCAAATGTAAGGGATTAAGGTTGTAAAAATGTAAAATTATATAGATCAAAAGCCGCTACTTTCAATCTGAAGGTAGCGGCTTTTTTTATGCTTTAATCAACTCTATACGAATCAATTATATATTGAAAAATGCCTAATATTTTATTGATTTCGGTCAAACTATATCTTGTATTATCGACTAAGACTTGATTTTCTTTCAACATCAAAAAACGCCAAGAGTTGCCATCAGTCACTACTCCATATATAAGGTCTATCTTTTCGCCATAATTTTGATTAAAAACCCTTGCTCCAATCATTTGGGCAGCGGCTTGCGGTATTGCTTTGTCTAATCTACCGACTTTGGCTTCTGTGATGGCAATAATGGGTGCAATTGGCTCAGGCGCATAAGGTTTTTTTACCATCAAAAAATCAATTTCGCCGTTCAAGCCAAGTGATTTATCTGCACTGATGGTTTCGCCCGAAAAAATCTGTATTTTATCCGCATTTCGCGATTTTACTTCTGCTAAAATGGGTGCCAATAGTCGCTCAGATAGAGCTTTTTCGGTAGTCAAAGGTATTAAATCTGCAAAATTGAGACTTTGTTTTAGGAAATCACTTGGTTCAATTTCAAGTATTGTCTCTTTTTCCCATATATTAGCAAAAATAGTATCAATACCAAATTTTTGTTGGATATCGGTTAGTTTGAAATCTCTGTATGCCATGATAATAATTGATTAATGAATATTAACAAAGATAAGTTTTTTTATTTTGATTTTTATAAAAAACTATTTTATCTTTGTATAAAATATTATAAGATGAAATTAATTGTAGATATACCAAATCAACATTTTGATTTTTTTAGTGCTTTGATGAAGCGCTTAGAATTTCATTTTAGCGTAGCTGAAAGTACTGAAAGTGAACCAAGCAAAGCAGAAATTTTAGAAGGTATCAAAGAGAGTTTAGACGAAGTGAAATTACATCAAGAAGGTAAAAAACAATTAATGACTTTTCAACAAATGATGAGTGAGTTATAGAATTGTACCAACTGAACGCTTTTTCAAAGATGCAAAACGTTTGAAAAAGAAATTTCCATCTTTAAAAGAAGATTTATCGATTTTAGAGTTCGATTTGCTTGAAAATCCTACATTTGGTACTTCAATTGGTAATGATTGCTACGAAATACGGTTGGCAATAAAATCAAAAGGAAAGGGAAAACGTGGCGGAACACGTGTGATTACAAATGTAAAAATTGTTGATAAAATCATTTATTTACTTTCAATTTACGACAAATCTGAAAAATCTGATATAGACAATGAAGAATTAAAATCTTGGATTGCAAATTTATAACTGTATAAATTACATTCGTATCAGATTTCATAACTAAAACAACATTATGTTCAATTCAATCGCTCCAAAACTTCCGATGCGGGACAAGGAAAAAACGAAAGATTTTTATATCCATTTGCTTGGTTTTCGCCAATTTGGTGGCGATTTTGATGGATATTTGATGTTAAAAAAAAACAAAATCGAAATTCATTTTTTTGAATATAAAGACTTGGATCCTCTTCTAAATTACGGTCAAGTGTATATTAGAACTGGAAATATTGAACACTGGTATTTATTGGCAATTACTCAATATGGAAATATCCCTATTGCCAGTCATTTAGAATCTAAGCCTTGGGGACAAAGAGAGTTTTCGATACTTGATCCAGATCATAATTTATTGACTCTTGGAGAAGAAATTTGAAACAAAATGGAGAAAAAAAAATATTTAGAACCAACACAAGAATTAGGTCGCGCTTTCGTGATGCGAAACATACAAGGTTCGTTTGTGATGTTGAATTTACTAAAATTTCGAGCGATTGCTGATTATACTGAAACACCAAACTTGGCATCTAAAACTGAAATTAGCGGCGAAGCTGCATATCAATTATATATAGATTTTACGTTGCCTTTTTTAGAAAAATCTGGTGGCGAAATCTTGTATTACGGCAAAGGTGGGCATTTTTTGATTGGTCCAAACGATGAAAAATGGGACGCAGTATTACTCATAAAACAAGCCAGTGTTGCAGATTTTATGGCTTTTGCCAACAATGAAGCATATCTGGAAGGCATTGGACATAGAACCGCCGCTTTATCTGATTCGCGTTTATTGCCTTTGGAAAACTTTGTTTAATGCTTTTTTATATTTATAAAATATTGATTAATAAGTAATTGCATATAAATTAATTATAATACTATTGTTAAAAATTAGAAATCAAAATTTTTATTTTTAAATATTTTTAAATTTCTATAATAAAACGATTCAAAACCTCGTTTTAAATTTACTAAAACAAACCTCGCGGTGCGCTACGCTCGTGAGGTTTGTTTTTTATGTTTTTAAACAACTATGCAAATTGTTTTTTATATTTGCAAAAAAGTAAAACAATATGACTGAGAAAATAAAAATCCTTTGGGCAGACGACGAAATTGATTTGTTGAAACCACAAATTATGTTTTTGAAACAAAAAGGTTACGATGTCGTGACGGTCACAAACGGCCACGATGCGCTCGAAGAAATAGAAAGTGACAACGAACTCGATGTTATCTTTTTGGACGAAAGTATGCCTGGAATGTCAGGTCTTGATGTGTTGGAGCGCATCAAAAAAACGTGGCCTTTGATGCCAGTGGTGATGATAACGAAAAATGAATCGGAAAACGTAATGGAAGATGCCATCGGTTCTCAAATTGCCGATTATTTATTAAAACCTGTCAATCCGAATCAGATATTATTGACGTTGAAAAAAATTGTGGATAATAAACGCCTTGTGCGCGAAAAAACGGCAAGCGGTTATCAGCAAGATTTTAGACATATATTTATGGAAATCAACAGCGGTCTCGATCTTGAAGAGTGGGCCGATGTGTATAAAAAAATCATCAATTGGGAAATCAAGATTGATGAGTCGCAATCGACCGAAATGAGTGAGATTCTTTCGACTCAAAAATCGGAAGCGAATAGTAGTTTTTCAAAATTTGTCCAAAAAAATTACCTCGATTGGGTTAATGGCATCAATGCGCCAACCATGTCGCATAACTTGCTGAGAAACAAGGTTTTACCACATCTTGACGAAACGCCAACGGTCATGCTTTTGCTCGATAATTTGCGTTTTGACCAATGGAAAGTCATAGAACCAATCATAACAGAGTTATTCAGAGTAGAAGAAGAAGACTATTTTTACAGTATTTTGCCCACCGCTACACAATACAGTCGTAACGCAATTTTTGCAGGCATGATGCCAGCTGATATTGCAAAAAACTATCCGCAATGGTGGCTGAATGACAATGAAGAAGGTGGTAAAAATATGCACGAAGCTGACTTTTTGGCCGAGCAAATCAAACGTGTGGTGCGTCGCCCAATCAAGCATGATTACTTGAAAGTGACGAGCATCAGTCAGTCTAAACCATTGAATGACAATGTGTTAAATTATTTGAACAATGATTTTAGTGTCATCGTTTATAATTTTATAGATATGCTTTCGCATGCCAGAACCGAAATGGAAGTGTTAAAAGAATTGGCTGGCGACGAAACAGCGTATCGTTCGCTAACACGCTCTTGGTTTTTACACTCGCCGATCTGGACGGCGTTGCAAAAATTGGCCGAAAAAGACATTCGATTGATTATCACAACTGACCATGGCACGATACGTGTTCAGCAGCCAAGTAGAGTAGTGGGTGATCGCGAAACGACTACGAATTTGCGTTATAAAGTTGGGCGTAATTTGCAATATGATAGAAAAGATGTACTCGAAATCAAAGATCCATCGCAAGGTGGTTTGCCGCGTCCGAATGTGAGTTCTACGTTTATATTCGCCAAAGAAGATTCGTTTTTCTTATATCCAAATAACTATAATCACTTTTTGAATTATTATAAAAATACGTTCCAACACGGCGGCATATCACTCGAAGAAATCATTTGCCCAGTGATTCGATTGAGGTCAAAAGTTTAAGTTTAAAATATTTATTACTAAAAAAGCACTTTCAACAATGGTTTGAAAGTGCTTTTTTTTAGTGTGAAGTGCGGCCAAAGTGCGACCCAAAGTGCGGCCAATTGGTAATTGGGCGTTCGAGCTTAGAGTACGTGACACGGCCAATTACCAATTGGCCACACTTACATGGCCAATTACGAATTGGCCACACTTATACGGCCAAATATCAATTGGCCACACTTTACTAATCATTAAGATTCATAATTTTATGTTTTTTGCTTATCTTTGCAAAATAATTATTTATTATCAATCATTATTTTATAATAAATTCATTATCAACAAATTATATATTTTAACAATTCAATTATTAAGTTTATTTAAACACATTATGAAACATTTTTTAACAATATTTGCACTTTTTTTTGTTCAATATTTTACTGCTGCGCAACAAGACACAACTATATACACCACGACAGATATTCCAGCTTTGACTGTGAATTGTAAAAATGTAGTCGAAAAAGACAGAATGGCTTGCTCCAATGAATCGATTATGTCGATTATAACGAAGAATGTAAAATATCCTGAAAAGGCGCATGAGCAAAAAATAGAAGGTAAAGTGGTAACGCAATTTGTGGTCGAAAAAGATGGCAATATCAGCAATGTTAAAGTATTGAAAGGTCAAGAATTACTCAATAAAGCGGTGTTGGATTTATTTGAAGAAATGAAAAAAGAAGTACTTTTTGTACCTGCCACAATCAATGGAAATACGGTTCGCTATCAAATGGTGTTGCCAGTTAAGTTCAAAATTAAAGAAGAAGCGCCTGTGTTGCCTTACGAGATTTTGGAAAATGACACCATATATACAGCACCTACTAGACCAGTTAGTTTTAAAGGTGGAGAACCAAGTTTGCAAAAATATTTGAAAGAAAAAACGCCTAAAATCAAGGCCTTGAACGATAGTTGTAGCATCGGTATTATACAATATGCTGTTTCGGTGTTGGCCAATAATGGTATAAAAGTGATTGATACCTATGATTTTTCTCAACTTGGGCTTGATGCACAATTTGAAGGCATAAAACTCATCAAAGAATCGTCTGAAAAGTGGATTCCTGCTGAGTTTAATGGCAAAAAAGTATCGGGATTACAAACCATTCGTATTCGGTTTCAGCCAGATGCTAAAAAATGTGCTGCCAATATCAAAAACTTTGATTTGGGTTACAAATTAAGCGACGAGGCTTTGAAAGCCGTTGATGCAAAGCAAAATGAAAAGGCTTACGAGTTGTTCAATCAATCCGTAAAATTGATGCCTAAAAATACAGAAGTGCGCTATCAACGCGGACTTGTAGAAGTCAATATGTCAAAAAATGCTGAGGCTTGTGAGGATTTGCAATATGTAAAAAAGAAATTGAAAGTCAATTGGGCGGATAGTTTATTGAAGTTTGTTTGTTTTAAGAAGTAAGAGGCCCACCCCAGCCCTCCCAAAGGGAGGGAGTGCCAATTGAGAGTCAAATATGGCTATATTTTAAGAGGCTAAAATCTAAATTTTTTTTAATTTAAATTTTTTTAATACCGAATAAATTCGGTGCTACGAGTATAAAATGGTAAAAATTGGAAATATAAATATCGCTGAATTTCCCTTGATTTTGGCGCCCATGGAAGATGTGAGTGATCCGCCTTTTCGTGCTTTATGCAAGCAAGAAGGCGCGGATTTGATGTACACTGAGTTTATTAGTGTCGAAGGATTGATTCGTGATGCCATAAAAAGTCGTCAAAAATTAGATATTTTTGATTACGAACGTCCAGTTGGGATTCAGATATTTGGTGGCGACGAAGAACCGATGGAAATGGCAGCGCGCATCGTTGATGCAACTGGGCCAGATTTATTGGATATAAACTTCGGTTGTCCAGTCAAAAAAGTGACTTGTAAAGGGGCAGGTGCAGGTGTTTTGAAAGACGTTCCTAAAATGATTTCATTGACTTCTTCGGTAATTAAAAACACGAATTTGCCAGTTACGGTCAAAACGCGTTTGGGTTGGGACGACTCTATGATAAATATCGAAGATGTCGCCGAACGTTTGCAAGATATTGGTATTCAGGCACTTACGATTCATGGTCGCACACGTCAGCAAATGTATAAAGGCGAAGCGCGTTGGGATTTGATTGCAAAAGTAAAAAATAATCCAAGGATTCATATTCCAATTTTTGGAAATGGAGACATAGATTCGCCCGAAAAAGCATTGATTTATAAAGAACGTTATGGCGTAGATGGCATTATGATTGGTCGCGCAGCCATCGGTTATCCATGGATATTCCGAGAGGTAAAACACTATTTTGCAACAGGCGAAAAACTCGCGCCGCCTACCACTTATGAACGTGTAGAAGCGGCTCGTCAACACCTAATGCACTCTGTGCGTTGGAAAGGTGCAAAACTTGGCGTGTTGGAAATGCGTCGTCATTACACCAATTATTTTAGGGGTTTTGAAAACATAAAAAATTACAGGATGCAACTCGTTCAGACCGACGATGTGGCGCAATTAAACTCAATATTAGACGAAATCGCAGCAGTATATGCTGAAGGTACAATGGCTTTGGCAATATGATTTTTAACATAAGTAAAGAAGAAAGAGATATACTAATTTTAGTCGGTAAAACGGCTGACGAACTCAACACCGAAGCCTTCGCAATTGGTGGTTATGTGCGGGACAAAATCTTGGATAGACCGACTAAAGATATTGATATTGTTTGTGTTGGCAGCGGCATTGAGTTGGCGCAAGCCTTGTCTTATAAGATGTCACCACGACCGAAAGTTGTTGTGTATCAACGTTTTGGAACAGCCATGTTGCGTATTGGCGACCTAGAATTAGAGTTTGTAGGCGCTCGAAAAGAAAGTTACAGAAGCAATAGTCGCAATCCAACCGTTGAAGATGGCTCGATAGAAGACGATCAAAATCGTCGTGATTTTACGATAAATGCGATGGCGATTCGCCTGAATGAAGAAAATTTTGGCGAAATAGTAGATCCTTTTCACGGCATGGAAGATTTGGAACGCAAGATAATCAAAACGCCACTTGAACCAGGTCAAACTTTTACAGATGATCCGTTGCGAATGATGCGTGCTGTCCGATTTGCGAGCCAATTGGGTTTTGAAATCGAAGCATCAACTTACAAAGCCTTATCGACTTATAGAAGTAGAATCAATATCATCTCGAAAGAGCGTGTTACGACCGAATTAGAGAAAATATTGATGTCTGAAAAACCTTCCGTTGGCTTCAAAATCTTGTTTGATACAGGTTTATTGCACATCATTTTTCCAGAAATGGCGGCTTTACATGGCATCGAATTTCGGAATGGCATGGGTCATAAAGACAATTTTTACCATACGCTACAAGTCATTGACAATATTTGCTTGAAAACAAATAATATTTGGTTGCGTTGGGCGGCATTGTTACACGACATTGCGAAGCCGCCAACTAAGCGTTTTGAACCAGATCATGGGTGGACTTTTCATGGGCACGAGGCATTGGGCGGCATTTGGGTACCACGTATTTTTACAAAAATGCGTTTGCCACAAGATGCCAAAATGAAGTATGTCCAAAAGTTAGTTACGCTACATTTGCGACCGATTGCGCTCACAAAAGAAACGATAACCGACAGCGCCATTCGCCGTTTGTTGTTCGACGCAGGCGAAGACATCGACGATTTGATGATGCTTTGCGAGGCTGATATTACGTCAAAAAACGACAATAAAGTTGCTAAAATACTAGCAAATTACCACATTGTAAGGCAAAAACTGATAGAAGTAGAAGAAAAAGACAATATCAGAAATTGGCAACCACCCATTGATGGCGCTATCATTATGGAAACGTTTGGCATTGCGCCTTCGCGTCCAGTCGGTGTTATAAAAGACTATGTGCGAGAAGCTATTTTGGACGGCATCATAAAAAATGATTACGACGAAGCGTATCAATTGATGATCGAAAAAGCGAGAGAATTGGGTTTTGAAAAGGTTTAGATTTATTTATTTAAAATATAAGAAGATGATACGGAAAGTTTTGTTGTTTTTGTTTCTTTTTGTGAATGTACAGCTTGAAGCGCAAGTTCGAGAAATGTACAGTAAAGATAAAAAATATGTTGTGTGTAATGGCAAAAGCACTAAATTAGATAAAGATCAAGAATTTAATTTCAATAATATCGCGGATATTAAAAATAGCAAAAGTTTATCAATTTATTGTGATAAAATCAATTATAGAGATTTGTCGGAATTAATACCAAATCTTGATTTTCTTGAAATTGGTACAAATACAGATAGTCTTGTAGCTAACTTCAAGTATTTACGTAATGTTAAAC
>JAYUJV010000136.1:0-9723 GCA_043764975.1 Saprospirales bacterium | reverse complement strand
CCAAGTTCGTGATTTTAACAGTATTAAAAATTTGCTCGCGCTTGCTTTTTTTCTCGTTGGCTATTTTCCTGAGTTAGAACAGGAGTTAAAAGCACATCCTATTGCCCTAAAACTTTGTAAATTAGCCAAATCCAAAGGTAAAGTTACCATGCACTTTTTACTCTTAGGCTTGGAAATACTTGCTAATTTTCAAAAAGTTAGTATTTGGATGAACCAAAATGACATCTCAAATGAACAAATTAACGAAATTTTGGCACTGATTACTGCCGATAACCCTATTTAATAGCTTATTTTAGACTTCTCCGAAGTTTTCAGAGATTAGATAAAAACCTACCTAAAGAACAACTTTTAGCCTTCATCATCAAAGTTGCTTCGGGTGAATCTTCATTAGAAGAATGTCAAACTTGGTTTGAATCAAATATTGTAACTTTATAAATTTTATAATAATTTTGGTTCAATTAAATTTTTTGTAGAGTAAATTAAAAAATTCAGTTTTCTATCAGATATACTATGGTTTAAAAAATAAAAGTATTGTGTATTCAAATTTTTAAAATGTCTAAAAGTCTCATCATTAAGTTAATATCTCGACTTGAATACTTTATACTCCAATACTTAATACTTTTCAATTAAAACAAAAAAAAACCTGCTCAACAAAATGTCGAGCAGGTTTTTTTATTGCAATCCAAAATGGAAGATCAAAAACGATTATTCAAAAATAACACGCTTTGTCAAGAAACCATTTTCAAATCTCAATTGTACGAAATACATACCAGCCGTCAAAGATTGACGATTCAATGTGTATTCGTTGCTATTGATATTTGCTTCTAAACGTACAACACGACCGTTGATGTCATAGATGTATAATTCTTTGATAGTCGATTTTGCATCAGCCGTGAAACGGATTGTAGTCGTTGCAGGGTTTGGTGCTACTGTAAGACTTACGTCAGCATCAGTCAAATCGTCAGTTGCTACGATGTTTGCACAAGGCAATTTCAAAGCAATACAAGCACGTGGAGCAGAATATCCTACGATAGTATCGATATAACCACCAGCTTTTGCTTTTGACATGTTAGGGTTTGTTTTCAAACCGTTTGCAGCATTTGGGTTTGTAGTTGCCCAAAAATCCCAAGGAGATGAATCGTAAACTGAATTACCATACAAAGGACAAAGACCTTCGTAACCATCGTTACGCTTGTTAGCTGTTGCAGCATAAGGGTCTTCTTTTTTGATTTTCTTGAAAATATCATTAGTACCTAATGCGTTCAATTTCTTTGATACTTCATAAGAACCTTGAACTTGAACTACTGGCAATGGTGGCGTAACTGGTACGAAAAGTACTGCATCTTTGTAAGGTGCAAACGGATCGTAAGGACACTGGAAAGAAACGATAGGTGGAGTCTTAGCATCGATCCAAGAAATATCACCTACTGCACCACCGATGTTTACAGCAAAGTTAATGTCAGATGAGTGATTTACCCAGTTTGGCAAACACAAAGTATCCAATGCTTTAGGGATAGTTGGTACAGCTTGTGGCGGTACTAAACCTAAGTTTTTACCTTCTACATCAGAGTTGATGTAAAATAAAGTTGGAGGAGTAGTCATACCAATTTGTGTTTTTTCAATTACATAAGGTAATCCACTACTACCGATGAATTTTTTTGCTGGAGCAGTAGTCGTGATGATTTCACTATACTTATCCAAACTAGCACAAGCCAAAGTGATGTAACCACCTGTACCTTGACCAATCATCATGATTTTAGTTGTATCAACACCAAATGCAGCTCCTTTTTCTTTGAAAAAACGAACACAAGTACGTGCATCTTGAACACCGCGGTAAGCGGCGTTGATCAAACCAGAAATACGTTTTTCTTGAACTGTATCTACTGGATTCCAACCTGTACGGTAGTCAGCAGAAGCCACTACATAACCCATTTTAGCATAACGAGTACAGATTTCAACAGCAGTTGAATCGTAGAAAGTTCCGCTTGGGCTATTGTTCTGTGGAGTAGGTAAAAAGTTACCTGTGTGTAAGTAAATCATCAATGGACGCTTCGTTTCTGTATCGCCAACTGGTGTATATACGTCCATACCTAGTGGTTGTTTGTACATTTTGCCTGTTGATGGCACTAAAAGAACTGTAAAGTTTTGACCGTAAGCAGCTCTTGTAACTTTTACACTTGAGAACGTAGGCTTTAAGTAACGTTGTGCATCTACACTTGTTACCGCTAACAACATTAGCATAGCTAATAGAATGTTAAATTTTTTCATGTTAAATTTTTTTGTTTAATAATAAATGAATAAAAAAAGAATATAATATCAATTCTTTGAACAAATGTACAAAGTTGTCATTAATATGTATAGGTTTTTATGTAATATATTTTTTATTTAACTTAAAATAAAAGATATTACGATTTTTTAAAGTCATAAGTGAGCGATAAATACGCCAAACGACCAATTCTCGGCCCACCATAACTTTGGAATGTTTTATTGTTTAATAAATTAGAACCACCAATTTTGATGGTTGTATTTATTTTTGGGAATACTTTATTTATCTGCGCATCAAGCATATCATAACTAGGTATAGCTCCAGTGAACTGAGGCGATCCTTCGTATGTAAAACCTTGAATCCATTTGTAATTAATGTTAAAACCAAAGTTTTTAACTTTTCCAATTTCAATATCACGACCTGAAAACCCTAAATTAAATTTATTTCGAGGCGTATTATATGCAGGAATGATTGGATCATCTTTAAATTCTTTATTCAATTTATTGAATGAATAATTACCACTGATAGCGTATAATTTTTTGAAATAATACGTCAAACCAGCTGAAAAGCCCTGTGTTGTCACCACATTCGTTGAGTTGGTTGCCAAACGGTAAACAGTTACATTTTTAGGCGTTCCAATGTCATCAAATTGAGACTCAACGCAGATACGATAACCAATAAAATCATTGTAAAATGAATAATAATAACTCATGTCCACGTATAAAGCATCAAAAAGGGTAGTTCGATAGCCGAGTTCAAACGATTTTACTTTTTCAGGTTTTATGGCTGCAATATTTATGGCTCTAGATTTTATCCATTTCACATCTTGGTTGCTCAAAAATGCACCAAAATCTTCGGGTGTATAAACACCATTTTTGCCATTCAAATTACCTGCAAGTGTCGCACGACCTACGTTCAGATATAAGTATTGATCGGCCAACGTCGGATTACGAATCGCTGAAGAAAAAGAAAGTCTAAAAAAATTATTTTCACTAGGCTTGTAAACCAATGAAGCTGCTGGAGAAAATAAGAATCCGAAATTTTGATTTTTATCTACACGTGTCGAAAAATTAGCTTTTAATTTATTTTCAAAAAAACGTTTTTCGATACCACCATACACACCATATTCTATGTTAGTAATACGAACGCCTGAAGTATCGTAAAAAATAGTGCCTTGCGAATTTGGTCTATATACTCGCAAGTTTGCACCTGCCGTTATTTCGTCTATATTTGCAAGTTTCCATTTGTATTCGCCATGTATATGATATAAGGCCGATAAATCGAAGAATCGAGTACCACCCGAAGTGTCACGTTTGTTGGATTTTGTAGATGTGATGCGCTCAAATTCTGACTGAAACGCTGCTGTGCCTGGTTTTAAGAAAGGACGACCAACGATACCGTTTGAATTTCCGACTGAGTTAGCATAATCTGCTGTTTCTGAGTGCCATTTTTTTATTAATTCTGGATTGTTTTCGAGCCATTTTTTAGCTGATGCTTCATCGAAAAAATTTGTAACGGCACCTGTATTGTCATTGTAATATGAGCTATCTTTCGGATAACCGTTTTTGACTAATCTTGGTATTACGTTTTGCTGCCAGTAAACAGTGTAAAGATTTGCCCAAGCCTGATTTGTCTTACTTTTTTCTTGTAACAACAAAGCTGTAAAATACGGATCATAAGATTGACCAGCGTCTTCATTTGTAGAATAAGCGCGAATAAAATATTTATCGCGTTTGCGAATTTCTAATCTGTTTTGCCAAAATTGAATCCCTTTTAGCGAAAAACGATTGTCGCCTTGGTAAACAGTTGTTCCGTTACTATATGAAGAAGAAAAAATCATTTCTGACGATTTTTCCTTTAATTCTGGTTGTAATCTTACAAATACTTGTCCGTTTAACTTCAAGTTTTTGGTGTTGTAATCTACCAAATCAACTTCTTTGTAGCCAGTTCGTGCATAATTTCCTAAGCCTGTATATTTTGTCAATGTACTACCAGAACTAAACGTTTGGCTAAATTCATCGCCATATTCGTTAATTTTGTCATAACCACCTATGTTGTTTTGTGCCAAACGAGAGCCAGTAACTTTATCGTAATTATCAGCTACCCAATCGTCAGCACGCAGGTATGAAGCATTGAATTTATAGGCTAAATATTCTAAACCAGCTTTATTTTTAATTGAATTAGCATAACGGAATGCGCCATCGAGCAAGCGGCGTTCGCCTGTTTTGACTTGTACAGCCAATCCTTTTGTAAAAAATGGATTTTTTGTTTCCATTGATATTACACCATTGAAGGCATTTGGGCCATAAAAAGCCGAACTTGCACCGACGATAATATCTGCCTTTTGTACATCTAACTCGCTCGTCCCCAAGAAGTTACCCAACGAAAAGTTAAGACCTGGCGATTGGTTATCTACTGCATCAATGACTTGCAATGAGCGAACTGGACTTGTGCTATTGAAACCGCGCGTATTGATGACTGTAAATCCTAAGCTCGCCGTTGTAGCATCTACATCTTTCAAGGTCGTCATAGATGAGTAGAAATTTGCACCTGCAACTGCTTTTATCGCTATGGCATCAATGCTTTCGACTGTCTGAGCACCGCCACGAATCTTGTCCGAAATACGTTGGCCTTTGACTTCTACTTCTATTATTTTAGAGTTTTCTTCTAAGATTATGCTTAATGGATTGCCATTTTTAACCTCAATTTCATAAGGTTTGTAACCTACATATCTGAACTCGACTAAAATTGGCAATGCGCGTTTTGTACGCAATTCAAAATTCCCTTCATCGTCAGACGAAATGCCTTCGGTTGAGCCTTTTATGACTACGCCAACGCCAAACAATGCGCCTTCGGTTGCGCTCGTTACTTTTCCTTTGATCACAGTTTGTGCTTGTAAAGTAATGGCACAAACAATCGTCAAAAATAATGTAAATAATTTTTTCATAAATTCATTGCTTTATTGTAAAAACTTAGATATTAGTGAATAAGTTGAGTTTTCATGGTTCTACTAATTATTTGTTTAAAATAGGCAAAATAGCAATAAGCAAAAATTGAGATTTCAGCACAACCATAATGCTTGATTTTTAAATTGCCTATTGTCTATTGCTTATTCAAACAGAAAATCCAATCAAAGAATCAGAACATTATTCTAATCCTTCGGAATAGTTAAGTAGTTACGCTTTATTAATGATTTAAAAATAATGGTCGTTCAATTTATTAGAAATAAACGCTCGATATTAATTAAAATAATAATTCAGCACGAAAGTAAGTAATAATTATTAATTCGCAATACTTATATTAAATTTTGTTGTATAATATTATGCTTAATGTTTGTTTTTTAACACTTACACTTATTGAAATCATATATTTAATATAGAAAAGTAGCATTTTTTTATAAATGAAATAAAAAAAGCATGAAGTTTTACTTCATGCTTTTTTTATTTTTTTGAAAACGCACATTCAAAAAAAATTAGATTAAAATTTGATGCTACGTTGGCAAGTCCCTCTTTTGGAGGGATTTAGGGAGGTTGCCCTAGTTATCTCAAAACCGTAATGTCTCCATTTTTAGTTTCAATAAAATCATCGGCATATCGAATCTGAATTTTATACATATATACATCGCTTGGTACAATTTCTTCTGCGCTATTGTTGTTCGAGTAGCCATTCCAAGGTTCAATACCCGAATAAACCAATTGACCGAATCGATTATAAATACTGATTTTTTCAATTTTAATGTTGTTGTCACCATTAAAATAAGCGGTAAAAACTCGATTGTTGATTTCGCTAGATTCGGGTGCAAATGCCAATGGATATTTTACAACTGTACAGTCAGGAAATAATTCTGGCGAAACGCTTGTGATTTTGCAACCATCATTGAATAACGCTGAGGCTAAATATTTATATTTGGCATTGATTCGTTTCGAGCCGTCCCAATAACATTTAGGCGTAACAGATAATTTTGAGAACAACTCTTTACTCAAAAAAGTGGTATCAAATTTTGTATCATCGCCAGGTTTTGAGCGCAATTCGAACCAATTGATGGTTTTGAAACCATTACTTGGTGTCGCATCGGCCGTAATTTGAAATATTTTCCCTTCAGGAAAAAGGTAAAAATCTGTATTAGGAAATATGCTTAAATATATACTATCATTTTTTACTTTCGCCGTCACATTTTTATATTGCGGACAACGTCCATTAAAATCATAACGAACTTGATATGTCGTTGAAGTTTGAGGATTTGCAATGCTATAAAGCGCCCCTGAGATATTACCTGGAATCCAATAAAATTTTCCACTTTGGTCTCCAGTTACAGTTGCCATAAAGGTCAATTTGCTACCTCTACAAACCAATGTGTCTTTTGAGATAGTCAATTTTGCATTGTAATTACCAACCGATACGGTATCGAGCACTTCACAAACACCCGACGTTGTTTTCAAGTAATAATTAGTCAAAACGCTTGGTTTTACTGTCAGTTTAGGATTATTTGAAATTTGATTACCAAAAGTCCAAGTATATTTATAGTTCGGATTTGGATTTATCAATAACTTAACTGAATCTGGGCTATTGTTACAAATATCTGGAAGTGGATTTTTATTTGGTTTTGGGTTTTTATCAACTTTAATCAGCACCGAACCAAAACTCGGACAACCATTGGTAGCACTTTTACCTTTTATGGTATAAGTTGTTGTCGTATCTGGCTTCGCAATTGGGTTCGGACAATCCTTGCAACTGAGTCCAAAACCTGACCATTTGTAACCGTTCTGCGTACTGAGTGGAATATTTAATTGCGTAGAACTGCCTTGACAAATTGTCGTCTGATTTGGGTTAATCACAATTTGTTCGGACTGTTTAACATTTATTTTGATTGCTTTTTCGATCGTACAAGTTTTTAGCGTTGCCAATACTTTGAATGTAGTAGTGGTATCTAAATTCAAGGTTTGGTCTAAGCAATTTATACAATTATTGATTGGCAAAAGCCATTTGAATTTAGAAGAAGTATCGAGTTTTGATATATTTAATTTTACTTCTTCACCTTTGCAAATGTCTGAAGATGAAGCGATTATGTTAAAGTTCGGAATTGGTAGTATGTTAATATTGATTTGTTTTTCGACTTTACAACCATTGGTTGCATTGATTTTATAAACGCCAGTTTCGGTTGCCGTAAATGGACTATTCAAGTTGTTTGGATTGTCAAAAAACTTTGCTGGCGACCAAGTATAATTTACGCCTTTTATTGGTTTTTCGATATTTAAAGGTAACTTTGTACCATAACACAACGACGTGTCCGAAAGATTTATTTTGAAAGGTTGCCCAACTTTTATAGTTACAGAATCTACAACTGGAAAAAAGCATTTTGCATTCGTAACAGAAACTTTAAATGTAACATCTTGCGTCAATGTCACTTGTGGATTGGACTGATTGGACGTGAAGTTTGTTCCTAAAGCAGTCCATACATAATTATTATTAGGGTCATTGAAAGTACTGCCAATAAAAATCGTAGAATCCCTACATACATTATTGATTTTTGTTAATTTCAACAACGGAGCAAGTTCTGGTACAATCACAACTTTTACGGTATCTTTTACGATACAACCTTGCAAATTTCCAGTAATTAAATACTCGATTTGACCAGCTGAAATGCCATTAAATGTCGGATTCGCACAAGCTGTGCAAGAGATATTATTGCCAGGTTGCCACTTATAAGTTGCATTTTTGAGTACTTCGATAGGATAAAATTTGAACGAATCACCGAGGCAAACTTTACGATCTGGACCTACTTTTATCTCAAAAGGTTTTACTTTAATTATTAAGGTATCAATAGAGCCATCTTTTTTGTTTGCAATACCTATATAATTGGCTTTTTTATTGACCGTAATAATAGGCGTAAGACAGTTGTTGCAACTAATATCTATTTTTGGAGACCAAATAACCGAACTATAATTATTGGAAATATTTAAGTTGATATTGCTTTTCGGACAAGCGATGGTATCAACCAAAACGATTGATTTATTTTGAGCAAATATAGGCGTTGCGCCCAATAGAAAAAAAGTGAAAATGTAGAAAAGTCTTTTCATCACAATATAAATAAATTACGGTTTTTAAGTCAAAATGCTTTAGGAAAAGCAAATATACGATTTTTTATAATATTATCAAAGTTTCAAATATGTTAATTTGTATTATAAAAAAATATTTAAGATAAAGATTCTTTTTTAATTACATAAATAATTGATAATGAATAATTTATGATTTAATCTATTCAAAATGATATTTTCTTTTGACACCATTTTTTTCCTTTATTTTTTTCAATTTCATAAAAATAATAACACATCATAGCCAAATAAGTACCGACAAGTGAGCCACCAATCACATCTCTCAAAAAATGCTGACTGAGGTACATTCTCGAAAAACCAAGGCTCAAAGCCAATAAAAAAAAGGAAATATTTGTCCAATATTTTTGCTTTGATAAAAATGCCAACGTGCCAAAAAGCGCAAAAGCTGACATCGTATGTCCACTCGGAAAACTAGAATGTCCGATGTTTATGTTGTGAATATCCACAACGTGTAAGCGAGATTCTACACCAAATTTACTATATAAAGTGAAAGGTCGAAGGCATAAAAAATACTCTTTTGAGCAGTAGCTACATATCGAAACGGCTGCGCCCAATGCCATGATATAAACCGCCAAACCGTATCTATAAAATAAAAAAATAAGGAATAAAATAACATATACATAACCTTCGGCAAGTTGAGTCCAGTAGGTAAAAAAGACATCAAAAAAAGGTGTATTGTGTTTGGATAATATTTCTAGCTCAGTACCTTGAGGAAGATTATAAACAATTGAACTTGAAGCAATTATGAATATAAAAAATAAGATAAAATAGTATTTGTTTTCTTTAAGAATGGATAACATTTTGTTTTTTCTTTTTAAATATTTTGAAAATAAAGTCAAAAATAAACTTAAATATTTGGCCTAATATTTCAAAAAACTTGTTTTCAAATAAACCTTGATCTTTCATGGCTTTATAAGTCGCATACGCGCCAACGCTAAACATAATAAACGCTGGAGCCCAAGCAGCAACTTCGCCATTCATTGCGCCTTGCTCGGCAAGTTTTCGGAACATCAAACTCATAAATATGAAGATAATAAAGAAGCTAATTGCAATCAAAATCGGAACGCCAAAACCGCCTTTTCGCACGATTGCGCCCATCGGCGCACCTACGAACATAAAAATAACGCACATCACACCCAACACAAATTTGCTATGTAATTCGTGTACAAATTTTACGCGCGTTTCTCTCAATTTATCAATTGCCGAAATAGTCGATACATTTAAGTCGCGCATATTGTTTACAATGCGTTGAGATTTTGTCAAGATTTCGATTCTATTTTCTTTTTTAAAATATTGTTCAAATCGCTGATAATCAGTAAGTTGTTTCGTAGAATCTTGCGCTTT
>JAYUJV010000135.1:0-1244 GCA_043764975.1 Saprospirales bacterium | reverse complement strand
TCGCCCAGCCGAAAGTTCGAGTGCTTGTATTTGTTCATAATTATTGTCTATGCCAATAATGCTACACGACGCACCAGTTTTTTTATCCAAATATTTTGCCGTCACACCTTGTTTACCGTCCACACTCACACTGACTTTGGCAGGAAAAAGAAATTTTTCTTTAAAAGTTGTCGCTTGTTCATACGTAATGATTTCGCCCGATGCTTGATGCGGGCGACCGCCACGCCTACCTTTTATAGATTGTCCTTTCGGCGAAATAGAAAACGAATTGGCACCCATACCCGAAAAATTGTCGTTCATGGAAAACAAAATGCTGTCTATGGCCGTCAAGATGCCCACGAGCGCCATGATGCCGAACGCGATAATAATCAGCGTCAAAAACGAACGCAACCAATTGGAGCGTATAGAGGCAAAAGCCTGTCTTAATATTTCGGTTGTGGACATTGGTTATTGTTTTTGGTTCTTTTTATTTTTTTGGAGTAAATCCAATTTGACTATTCTCTGGCCAATTATTCTATGGTATTAAGTATGTAAGTATAAAGTATTGCAGTTTTAACAATATCTAAAAATCTCACTATTAGCTTATTATCTCGACTTGAATACTTAATACTAAAATACTTAATACTTTTGGAGAAATACAAAAAACTTACTTGACTATGTATTCCTATAAAAAAATTAAAAGAACCATATTTTTTTACGATTCCATATTTACATTCACGATTCGACCTTGATGACGGCTTTCTTCGGCCTTGAAACACATCAAATGACTTTCCATACTCATGTCAATGGTGGAGGTCAATATGGTTGGATCTTGATGCGCAACGGCTTGCAAAAAATCTTTTGCAATGCCATAATCGCCACCGCCATGACCAGAATTTACTTGTGCATATTCACTCGTTTTGAGTGTCTTGGACGATTTTGTACTAAAATTTGTATAAGTCAAGGTTTCTTCATCGCCGACCAAATCACCTTCCGAACCCATGATGCGCGTTCGGCGACCATTGTAACTCGTGTGCGCTTCCATGTTGAACGAAGCGGTAATACCATCTTCAAATTCCATACTGACCACTTGGTGATCAGGCACATCATTGCCAGCTTGATACACGCATTTGCCGTAATTGGTAGTCCGCAATACATCAAGTATAGCGTCGCCTTGGTCTTTGTCCCAAGGCAAATCGAAGTGATAAAGCCACGTGCGCTCGCGATGATAAATCCGCAACGCCGAATAGGCACAAGTAGATTCG
>JAYUJV010000134.1:0-3448 GCA_043764975.1 Saprospirales bacterium | reverse complement strand
GTATTGAGCGTATTTATTTGCGTGGTGTCATTTTGAGAACTCGTGCGTTTGTTATCGTATTGCTTCAAATCCGCTTGAAGCGAATCAATCAAGGCTTGGCCTTGCTTTCGTTTTTGCGCTTCGCAAGTACTAAAAATACAGATAACCAATAGAAAAAATAGGCTTGTTTTTTTCATTTTTTTTCATTTTCAATACTTAATTATCGTATAAATACTTAATAATCAATATATTAGGATTGACATTGCCGAAAAATAATATTAACTTTTTTTCTTAAAAATTTCACAATAATACTGATTTTCTTTATCAATACGTAGGTTTTGGGCATAAAAAAAACGGACAAGTCCGTTTTTTTATACATATTTTTAAGAAAAAGGTAAATTAAATTATCATTTGAACCTTATATCTTACGTTTGCTATAAAGACTAACCGACAACAAGGACTAACTGACTTATTGCATTATTTAAAACTCACGAACTCGGTCGGATCAACTGGTCGGCCTTTGTACCAAAGTTCAAAGTGCAAATGCGGCCCATTGGTCAGCGTGCCAGTATTGCCGATGATAGCGATGGCTTCGCCAGCTTTCACAAATTGCCCTACGCGCTTGAGTATCGACGAATTGTGTTTATACATACTCACCACATTATTGGCGTGCATGATTGTAATGGTGTTGCCAGTTTCGGCCGTAAAATCGGCTGCGATTACGACACCGTCCATCGTTGCTTTTATAGGTGTGTTTTTGGGTGCAATCACATCTACACCAAAGTGTTGTTCGTTTGGTCGGATGCCTTTTATCATTTCGCCACTGAGCGGCGAGCTAAAAAACATTTCTTCTATCGGCTTATCGCGCGATACGTAATTGACGGATTTTGCATTGCCACCGCCACCACTGAGTTGCGGTAGGATTTTGCCACCGCTACTTTCGTAGTCTGAACGCAATTCCATTTCTTCTTCTATCGGGCCGATATTGGTCATGCTATCTGGCATGACTTTAGGTGCTTCTTTAGGCACATCAGCTTGGTATTGCACGTGTTCGTTTAGGCGATCGCGCAACTTATCGTTGTAAGTTTGGTTGGCTTCTACGATATTTTCCATCTTGTCCAGTTTATCCTGCAAAGCATATAATTCGGACAATTGAGCCGTATCGCCGTAGCCTGGTATGTAGCGCTTTATGGGCGTAAACAAAACCAAGGAAATGAACAACATCAAGAACAAAACCAAGGCCGTACTCAAAGCCGTATAAACACTCAGTAGCGAAAGGTTGTAAGAGCCAACTTCTTCAAAGGTTTCGGGATTCATAATCACTAGGCGGTAAGTGCTACGCAAGCGATCCATGAGTGGTCGTTTGAGCATCGGTTGGCCGTCAAGACCAATCTGCGGTTCGCGACTGATTTTTATCCTCGAAAACAAGGTGCGAAGTTGCTGAATAATCGATATTTTTGACATATTTACGTTTGAGCTATTGAAAAGATTAAAAAAAGCAAATACTTTTGCAACTTAAAGTGTTAAAAAAACAGTTTTGTATGCAAAAATCCTTTTTTTTTCGTTTTGAAACAAAATTTTTAATATTATAGTATAAGTATGTAGTAACTACTCAAATATTCACGAAAAGTATAAATTTATAACAATTTGATATTTTTCGTTTAAATAAGCAATTGACAATAAGCAATAAGCCAAAATTATTTATTAAAAATCAGAATTATTTCATTTCAATTAATTATTAAAAAATTATTATTTATAATGTTTTAATAATCAATTATTTATTAATAAAAATGGTTTTAATAGAATAATGATGCTAAAAATTATTTATTATTAAAATAGAAAATAAAAATCATAAAGTGCTAAATCGTACCCGTATATATTTATTGCTGACACTCGTTTTTAGTGTCTTATCTGCTTGCGTGACGACCAAAAAACGCAACGAAGCGAGCCTTGTAAAAAAGACGTACCACAACATTACCGCAGAGTACAACGGTTATTTCAACGCAAATGTACTATATACTGAGGCAATTGACAAATTAAATGTACAACATCAAGATAATTATACCCAAATACTTGATTTGTACCCTTATGTGGCCGTGGACAATCCGAAGGCCATCGCGCCCGATATGGACAATGGTATCAAAAAGTTATCAATCGTAATTTCGTTGCATCGCGTGAGCGATTGGGTGGACGATTCGTATTTGCTATATGCAAAATCACAGTTTTTAAAACAAGATTTTGAAGGCGCATTAGAAACGCTGGAATACTTGACGGATAATTTTAATCCAGACTTGAAAAGTAAAAAAACATACTCCACACGCGATAGAAAAGCCGCAGCCAAGGAAAAGAAAAAAGAAAAAGAAGAACAGAAAAAGGAAGTAACCAAAGAAAAAAATACGGAAAAGAAGGAAAAAGAAAAGGAAAAAGAAGCCAAAAAGAAAGAAAAAGAACAGCTAAAGAAAGAAAAGGAAAAAGCTAAAAAGTTAGCAGCTAAAAATAAGAAAAAAAATAAACTAACCAGTAGTAGCAAAGAAGATAGACCAAAGGTTAGTGATGCTGAAAATCCTGAAAACAAAAAAGAGAAAAAGGAAGAAGCAAAAAAAGAAGATAAAAAAGTAGTAGAAAAGGCCAAAACGAAGCCAAAAAGCTATTTATTCAAGCATCGCCCTTGTTACCAAGAGGCGCGTCTTTGGTTGGCGCGCACATACATAGAGCGTAAAGAATTTGATAAAGCCAGCGATATATTGAGAGATATGTGGGCCGATGGCGCTACATTTAATGATGTGCGTCGTGATTTAGCTTCGGTTAGAGCCTATTTCTTTTTGAAACAAAAGGACTACAACAGAGCCATCGAGCCATTGCAAGAAGCCATCGAAATATCGAAAAGTAAGAAAGAAAAAGCGCGTTTGTCGTTTATATTGGCGCAGATTTTACAGCGCAATGAGCAAGGTGCAGAAGCGATTGCGGCCTATAAAAAAGTGTTGCGTTATCGCCCAACTTACGATATGGAGTTCAATGCGCGCTTGAATATCACGCAAGATGCTTGGAGTAGCGGCACATCAACGGCAGCTGAATCGATTGCAAAATTGGCGCGTATGGGCAAAGATAGTAAAAATGACGATTATCGCGATCAGATCTATTACTCGATGGCGCAAGTGTCGCTCAAAAACAACCAAAAGCCCGAAGCGATTGATTACCTCACAAAATCGTTGCGTTATTCGACTAAAAATCAGCCGCAAAAGGCCGAAAGCTACTTGCAATTGGCAACTTTGTACTACGATGCCGAAGTTTTTGGCAAAGCCAAAAACTATTACGATAGCACGTTGCAAGTCTTGAGCAAAACCGATGACCGATTCGACAAAGTAAGTCGTTTTGCATCGAGCTTGACGGATATTGCCAAAAATATTGACATCATCAATACCCAAGATTCGCTCTTGAAACTCAATGCTATGAGCGACAAAGACCGTCG
>JAYUJV010000133.1:0-9738 GCA_043764975.1 Saprospirales bacterium | reverse complement strand
AAAATTGAATGGCTTGTTCACATACAAGTATCGTGTTCCGATAATCGTATTTGCACATATAGTGTATCACTTCCAACATCCTGATATTGTATATATGTTTTTGAGAAACGACATGGAGTGGAATGGCACTTATTTCCTCTTTATATTTCAGAGCAAGTTTTGGTACTTCGCTATTACTTGATTTTTTATTTACATACTGTTGTAGCAACTCAAACCAACGAGCATCTCCTTTTATCTCTATATGGCGCAACAAAGAGTAATCATTGGCTAACTGATTGTAATATTTTGCTTTTTTTTGATCTGTTAATATTTCGAAATAATATTTTGAGAGGTAGTAACTTGACTCTGATACAAGTTCTGTTAGCTCAATTTTGAGTGCCAGAGTATGCACCTTTTCTAATAGCTCAATGGCTATTGCTTTCAGCGGTGTAAATCTCAATATCAAGATTGCAGTATTGTACTTAGTGTAACATTCCCAAAGTTTAACTGTATGATCCCAAGTCTCGTTTTCTACAAAATTGACCAAAGGAATGATTTGTATCAGTTTTTCTTTTAGGTCATGTTTTAGTTTGTAGTATTTGTTTTTTGTTTTCTCATCCAAGGCTTCATTCGGGTACAAGGCCTTTATGGCTTCTTCATCGTTTTCCCATTCTTTTTTGGATAGGCCATTATACAGTTTTTTGATTTTTGAATCTTCTGCAATCGTTGTCATCGGTTGCATCTTCTGCAACCTATTGGGTGTGACAATGCGAACTAAGTCTTTTAGGTTTTTCATTTTCGGGTTTTTGATTTTTTTATTCTAATGCAAATATTGGGTTTGAAAAGCCGTAGAACGGCGTTCTATTGGTAGTAAATACGCATTTTTTAGTCTTTGTTAGGTGCATCGCACCGTTCTCTAATTAAAAATTGTTTCAAATACATTTATAGAACGATGCGCTGCACCTAAATTTATACAATATTCATTATTTTCTACCAAGAGTACGGTGCTATGCACCTATTTCCCTTAGTTTAATCCAATATCTGAATTTCTATAATTTTTATTTTAAAAACATTGAAAAGCTATTATTTAATACAATATTTTTATTTTTTAATAATAATACTCAAATGTAAGATAATATCTAATAAAAGTCAAGTTTTATAAGGCTTTTATTTCATTTTTAATAAATTCTTCAAGTAAGAATCATAGTAAAACTGTCTGAGTGTAGAGTCGGAGTAGTCCGTATATTTGTATTATCAATCATGGTTTTCTTACAAATGTATCGATATGGAAAAAATACGAAATTTTTTATCATTTTACAAGAAATACCATTTACATAGGTGCATTACGTGCGTAGGGACAGGTCGCGACCTGTCCCTACCGCGATGGTCATAACGGTTTACAATCATGATGATACGGACAGCTATATTTCAAATCAAATATTAATAAATAATAATTTTTTATTTATTTTAAATATTGATAATCAAATAGTTGTAATCTATTAAAAATTTAACATTTATAAAAAGGAAAAAGAATACGCATAAATTAAATATGTCGCTCATACTGAGCTTTGTTGAGATTAGGTGTTAATTTTCAGTTACCGACATGCCATACCTAACGGCATTACTTGTTTGAAAATGCCGTTAGGCATGATATGTCGGTAAAAAATGCACAATCCACAACGTGTTTTTGAACTCCGTAGGAGTGACATATTTTGAAACATATTAAATTCTTTATCATAGGAGTTATAATTTATAAAATATTTATTAACAATAATGCCTTCCTGCTTTTGAGGAGGAAGGCATTTTTTAAATCTACAACAATGAAAAAAATAATCTATTTTTTTGCGATTCTCCTAAGCTGCATGGCTTGCAACAAAGACATGATGAAGGTAGTACCACCAATAGTGGACATTGATACCCCTTTGATAATTGGACAAGATACGGCATGTGCAGTATGTAGCGACTGTAAAGAAGGCGATGGCGTGACGGGGCCTATTTGTTTATGGAAAAATAAAGTCATCGAAACCAAAGGATTGTCTTACACGGATCGTCCGTTCATATACAAAGATTTGGCCATTTTTACCCGCAATCAAGACAGTAATCCTCATGCAGTCATTGTTTTTTACCACAAAAACACAGGTAAAAAACTTGGCGAATGGGAGGATTATCAAGTAGGCGCACCCTCAGGATTGTCCAATCAGAGTATGTATGCCGCCAACAATACCTTGGTCATTGGTACTGGCACACGCGTATATGCCATAGATCTGAATACCTTTAAGACTAAATGGTTTTCAAAATCTCATGACTGGGGCGATACAGAAATGGAAGGCATAGGTAGTTTATTTTTTCATTATACTAAAAATGAATCCCAACAAACGATATATCTGGAGCAAGGCGAAGTGGGTAGCAAAAAATTAAAAACAATCTATGAAGAAACAGCACCTGATAACATCAAAATTTCGATAGATAATTACAATACCTTCGTGGATCAGCAAGATACTATTTTATCGTTTTGGGTATCAAAATTTGATTTAATAACTTACGAATCAGCTTGGTATATCAGTGCTTACAATGTGTCACAAAAAAAGCTGATGTATCATACAAAGATAAACCAAGTGGCGAAAAATGGTGGTTTCCCAGCACGGCCTATGATCCGCAATGGCAAAGTATATCCGAGTATCGGTGATGGTTTGTATTGTTTTGACATCAAAACTGGCAAAGAAATTTGGAAAGTACAAATGCCTAATTTCCATACCATGGAAGCCATCGTAGGCGATGATGGCAATGTATATGTATCGACGTTTGCACAACCCGAATCCATTTTTCATTGCTATGACCCCAATACAGGTAAGGAGTTATGGAATATCCTCGTAGATACGAGTTTGCAATTTATGGTTTCTCAGAACAATGTAGTGTATTCTATCTCATCTGGCACAGGCAATTTGCATGCCATAGACGTGAAGCAACGCAAATTGTTATGGCGATATGCTTGTAGTGAATCCAAAGGTGGAAAAGGTATATATTTTGTAACCAACCTTGCAGTGGACAAAACGAACCAAAAACTATACATTGGCTCTAACACATCTGCGTATTGTTTTCAGACCATCAAATAGGAGTAATCAAAGTACGAAGTACGGAGTACAAAGTACGCTTGTTCTTGAAAACGTGATTAAACTGGAATTTTTTATATTTCATAAAAAACTTTAAACGCAATAGAAGTTTTTATATTTTCCTTCAAAAAGGCTTCGCGTTCGCGAAGCCTTTTTTCGTTTTTGCTACGAATGTCAACGCGGTTTACAAATCGCGACGATACAGACAAATACATTCTCAATCAAGCAAAACAAAAACAATTCTTTTTTTATTTTTAAAATATTCTACTACTCACGTCACAATAATCCTTTATTTTTGTAGCAAAATAAAAAAATGAATCATCTACAACACGAAACTTCTCCATATCTATTGCAGCACGCCAACAATCCAGTAGAGTGGTATGCTTGGAAACCCGAAGCCTTTGCGCGCGCCAAAGCAGAGCAAAAACCGATATTGGTTAGCATCGGCTATTCTACTTGCCACTGGTGTCACGTCATGGAGCATGAAAGTTTTGAAGACCTCGAAGTGGCGGCTTTCATGAACAAGCACTTCATAAACATAAAAGTAGATCGCGAAGAACGCCCCGATGTGGACATGATTTATATGGAGGCTTGTCAGCTCATCACTGGGCATGGCGGTTGGCCACTCAATTGCTTTTTGTTACCCGATGGACGACCCTTTTTTGCTGGCACTTATTATCCGCCGCAGACTATGTACAACCGACCTTCGTGGCAGCAAGTGTTGCAGAATATAGCTGGCGCATTTTTGCAAAAACCAGCAGTCGTAGAGGAGCAAGCGACGCGCCTCATGGAACACATCACAAATAGCGATGCACGTTTGCTCAACCAAATAGACGGACTGGATTCGGACACGACGTTTACGCCCGAATTATTAGAAAAAATATACAATAGTATCTACGAGCGTTTCGATGTCGTGGAAGGCGGTTTTGGTAGCGCACCAAAATTTCCTGGTGCCATGACGCTTGGTTTTTTGGCCACGTATCATCATTATACACAATCGGCAGATGCGCTATCGCAGTTGTCGCTTTCGCTCAATAAAATGATCATGGGCGGCATTTATGACCAAATTGGTGGCGGATTTGCGCGATATGCGACGGATAGAGCTTGGTTGGTACCGCATTTCGAGAAAATGTTGTACGACAATGCGCTCTTGGTCAGCACACTCGCCGATACTTTTCGCTTGACGAAAAACCAACTGTATGCCACAACAATCCGCGAAACCTTGGATTTTGTGACACGAGAAATGACCGAATCCGAAGGCGGTTTTTATTCGGCACTCGATGCAGATAGCGAAGGCGTAGAAGGCAAATTTTATGTATGGCAAAAGGAAGAAATAGATAATTTGCTCGGCGAAGATGCGGCCTTGTTTTGCGATTTTTATGACGTAACAGATGAAGGCAATTGGGAAGAAACCAACATCCTTTGGCGCGTAGTAGAAGCTGCAGATTATTGTAAATTTCATGACATAGACGAAGCTGTTTTTGAAAAAAAAATAACGAAATCTAAAGCAACATTAATGGCTGCTCGCGCCACCCGAATCCGACCTGGCCTAGACGATAAGATACTTTTATCTTGGAATGCCCTCATGTGTAGCGCTTTTGCGAAGGCCGCACAAGCACTCGGAAATGAAACATATAAAGACATTGCGATACGTAATATTGATTTTATTGAAAATAAATTTCAAAATAAAAATAAAACAAGCGGTCAATTGTTTCATACCTATAAAAACGGAATCGCTCAATACGATGCCTTTCTGGACGATTATGCCTACTATATATTGGCTTTGTTGGATACTTATGAGGCCACGTTCGATGTCGAATATTTGCGAAAAGCAAATAAATATGTTAAAGTTGTAAATAATTTGTTTTATGATGAAAAAGATGGATTATTTTTTTATACATTTGTGCAACAAAGTGACATGGTAATTCGTAAAAAAGAAATGTACGACAACGCCACGCCATCAGGCAATTCATCTATGGCATTGGCTTTGCTGCGATTGAGTGTTTATTTCGATGAGCCTCAATATCAAAAAATGGCAGCACGAATGTTATTGACATTAAAAGACAGTACACGATTGCATGGCACATCGTTTTCGTGTTGGGCGCAAGCCATGTCAATGCTCGTATATGGCGCACGCGAGATTGTATGCGTAGGCGAGCGAGCAATTGAATACGCAACGCAAATGCAAAAACAATTTTTGCCGAACACTATATATATGGCGACCATAAAAGCTGACGATACTTGGCCAATGCTTCGAGCGCGCTTTATGAAAGATAACACCTATATATATGTATGTAAAAATCAGGCTTGTTTTGCACCTTGCCAAACCGTAGAAGAAGCACTGAATTTGATATAAAATAAGCTGCTAAATGTTAAAGTTTTTGTTTTTTATAAAATAAAATAAAATATGTACTATCTTCATATACGCAAAAGAAATAATTGACGTTTATGATATGATTTACAAACAATGAAAGCAGCCTATCCGAAAATCAAATACCAAATTCTTTTACTTTTAATAGGCGTTGCCTTTAAAAGTGTTGCGCAGCAAGCTACGCAATATAGCTTAGTGTCGTATAATCCATATCAATATAATGTAGGTTATGCGGGCTTGGCGAATAGTTTAGAAGCAACAGCAGTCGTACGTAAGCAATGGCTCAACGTACAAGGTAGTCCTTTGAGTCAAAATATAAACGCACATTTGCCTGTATATTATTTGCATGGTGGGTTTGGCATCAATATTGACAATGACCAAGTAGGTGCAGTTCGGACAACTTCAGCTACGGCATCGTATTGTTATCATGTGTCGAGTGGCAAAGGAAATATACTTGGTTTGGGCATTGGTGGTGGTTTTGCACAGCAAAACCTTGATGGCACAAAGCTCACTACGCCAGATGGCAAGTACTCAAATGGCGGAGTACAGCACAATGACAACATTCTGACCGAAGTATCTCAAAATGCTGTAGCACCAATTGTTCAAATGGGCGCATATTTTAAAACGAAAAGGATTCAAATTGGCCTTTCGGCAAATAATTTAACACAATCTTACGAAAAATATACAATTAAGAATTTAAAAATTCGTTTTATCAAAAATATTTTTTGTAACTTTGCGGTCAATTTTGCATTAGGTAAAAATCTGACGATAAGTCCAACGGTTTTTTTGAAGACAGACCTAGTACAAACGCAAATTGAAAGTGGCCTTTTAGCCACAATTAGTGACAATTATACTATCGGCTGCATGGTTCGTGGTTACTCCCCAAAAACAACGGATGCATTGGTAATATTCGGTAGCTTAAAACTAAATGACAAGACAAAATTAGCTTACGGTTATGATTTGGGATTGTCAAAATTTAATACCGCACAAAATGGTTCTCACGAAATCCTAATTCAATACAACCTAAATAAGGTTATTGGAGCTGGAAAGCCCGAGAAAATAATTTACAATCCAAGATTTTTATAATATTTAGCAGAATTTTATTTTAAAATAAGATAAAAAACAAAATTTTGTATTTTTTTAATTGAAAAAGTGCATTTTGTATATTTTTATTTTTAAAAGTATTCGCTAAAGTATTTGTGAATAATATTAAACAAGCTATATTTACGCACTATTTTTTATAAACATTTTAAATCTGAAGGAAAACTCAGGTGCTGACAATGAAAAATTTAATAAAATCAGTTTTAGCGATGACCATTCTCGTTACCCTCATGACATCATGCGGTAGAAAAGAAAATGGTCAACTTTTAGGTATAGACAACCGTCCCAAGTGGAAAGGTATCAATCCTTACGGTATGGTATATATTCAGTCAGGTACTTTGTACATTGGATCTGGCGATGAAGATATTACAAATACTTTTGTACAACGTCCAAAGTCAATCTCAATTTCGGGTTTCTTCATGGATGATACCGAAATTACGAACAACGAGTATCGTCAATTCGTATATTGGGTACGAGATTCTTTAGCACACGCTGCTTTGGATCAGTTTACAGAAACTGATGCAGGTGAGCAACGTATCGATTGGGAGCAAGACATCGATTGGGAAGACGAAACCTTAAACGAGTTATTTTACCAAGGTAAAGATAAGTTTTCGGGTCGTAAAGAATACGATGTACGCAAGTTTACGTACAAATACCAGTGGATGGATTGGAACAAAGCTGCTCGCGATCGTACAGCTGCTCGTGCAGAGAACATTAAAGAAGAAACTGTCGGTATCTATCCGGATACAATGGTTTGGATTCGTGACTTTGCTTATTCATATAATGAGCCAATGACACGTAACTACTTTTGGCACCCAGCTTTCGACGATTATCCTGTAGTAGGTGTAAATTGGAATATGGCAAACGCATTCTGCGATTGGCGTACAAAAATTTGGAATATGTACCGTGCTACTCAAAAGGGCGAAGTAAACACAGAAGATTTCCGTTTACCTTTCGAGCATGAGTGGGAATATGCTTCTCGTGGTGGTCACGAGTTGGCTCCTTACCCATGGGGTGGATATTATATGCGTAACGCAAAAGGCTGTTTGTTAGCAAACTTCAAGCCTGGTCGTGGTAACTATCCAGAAGATGGTGGTTTATATACTGTAAAAGCAGACGCTTACTTCCCGAATGATTTCGGTTTATACAATATGTCTGGTAACGTAGCAGAATGGACAGGTTCAGCATTTTATGAAAATGCTTACTCATTCATACATGACTTGAATCCAAACATACGTTACAATGCAACGAAAGAGCAACCTGAAGGTTACAAGCGTAAAGTAGTACGTGGTGGTAGCTGGAAAGATGTGGCTCAATACCTTCAAACAGGTGTACGTAGCTGGGAATATCAAGATACAACTAAGTCTTATGTAGGTTTCCGTTGTGCATTGAGTTTCTTGGGTCGTTCAATCAAAGATTTTTAATCTTTTTCCAAAAAATAATATTTAGATTCGTATCTTTTTCTGTATTCTACATTATATATATGTAGCAGATATAAATACAAATAACAAGACAACTATTTTTCGATCAAAAACTAAATTTTCTAACTTTAATTAAAGATTTAACGATGAGCTTTTTTAAGACTTCAGGTTTCAAGTATCTAAAGAACTTGGTTATTGGTGTAGGTGCTGCAGTAGTATTGGTAGGCGCACTTTTCAAAATTCAGAGCTGGAATTATGCTAACGAAATGTTGACAATTGGTTTGTTAACAGAAGCAGGATTATTCCTTATGTTGGGTTTATTAGGCCCTGAAAAAGATTACTATTGGGAAAAATTATATCCAGGACTAGATCAGTACGATTCAAAAATGTCTGCGATTTCAGCTCCAATGGGTGCGGGTTCAAATCTTCCAGGTTTGAATGGTGAAGTAGTAGAAAACAAATTAGGTGGAATGTTAACAGAGTTGCAAGGTATGTCAAAAAGCCTTGGTTCATTGAAAGCATTACAAGAAGTTGATTTCTCTGGGGCATCTGACCAAATCAAGACAATGAGTAACTTCTACACAAAAATGAATGAATCTATGGCTAACTTGAGTGAGTCATTAGATGATACAAAAGCATACAAAGAGTCATTGGTAGCCTTGAACAAGAACTTAGGTTCTTTGAACGGTGTATATGGTAATATGCTTTCTGCAATGGCAAACATTGGTAAGTAATAATATTTCGAGTACGAAAATCATTTTTCTAACGTTTTAAAAATTAGAACAACATGTCAATTCCTAAGGAACCTCGGCAGTTGATGATCAACTTGATGTATTTAGTACTTACAGCAATGTTGGCCCTCAACGTATCCGCGGAAATTATCAATGCTTTCTTTGCATTGAAAAAAGGTATCAATGAATCGGCGAAAGTCGTAGATGACCAAAATAAAACAGTATTAGGTGCAACGCTTGCTGCATCTGCTAAAGATAAAAAATATGCTGAGTGGGGCCCTAAAGCCCAAGAAGCGCAAAATATTGTTGATGACTTTGTAAAATACATCGATGGTGTTGATAAGGAAATATTTATGGCAGCAGGTGGTCCTTCAAAAGACCATGCAGATCGTCCAGTAAAATACAAAGATAAAGACATAACAACTCGTATCTTGGTAAATGAAGGAAGAGGAGATGAAATAGCTAAGAAAATAACAGAAGCACGTGCAAAGTTATTGGCTATTATCCCTGCGGATAAAAAAGCTGAATTTGAAGCAAAAATACCTTTGATGGTAGATCCAGTGCCAGATGATTCTGAAACAAAAGGAAAATCTTGGCCAATGTATAAGTTTAACCACATGCCAGTTGCAGCGATTATGCCGATGTTTGCAAAGTTACAAAGTGATGCAAAAACTTCTGGTTCTGCGGTGTTAAACTATTGCTTTGAGCAAACTTCAGGTCGTCTTGAAATCAAATTGGATAAGTATATTGTCGCTATTGCGCCGAAAAAAGCTTATTTGATTTCTGGTAAAGACAGATTTGAAGCAGATTTAGTAATGGGTGCTTACTCATCTACAAACAACAATATATCAATCCAAGCCAACGGTTCAGGTGTTCCTGTTAATCAAGGTATTGGACACTATACTGGTGGTGTAGAAACAGGAGCAGGTGAAAAAACATTCACAGCTACTGCAACAATTACTAACCCTGCAACGAATGAGAAAACATCTGTAAAGGGCGAATTCAAATATGAAGTAGGTCAAGCG
>JAYUJV010000132.1:0-1247 GCA_043764975.1 Saprospirales bacterium | reverse complement strand
ATCCCGACGCTCCCAAAGTGAGGGAGAAACGTAGTTCGGCTATGTAGATTTGTATTATTTTTTTTAAAACACTGATTACCAAATAATTACCTTAAAATTATTTTTTTTAATTTTCTTAATTCCCTTAATTTCTTTAATTCCAAAAATCACTTGCCATACTTCACTTCCACGCCCTCATTTATTTTCGTAACGCGCACTTCGGTACGGCGATTGTATTGATGCTCTTCTTCGGGGCAATCCACGCCATCGGCGCAACGATTTCTGATATTACTTTCGCCAGCACCACGCGAGCTAATGCGTTGAATATCAATGCCTAAGCCAACCAAATAGTTTTTGGCAGCCAAGGCGCGCGCTGTCGAAAGTTTGAGGTTATATTCGTTGTTGCCACGGCTATCGGTATGCGCCGAAAGTTCAACTTCCATGGTTTTGTAACGTTGCATCAAGCTCGCCAAGGCATCTAATTCTTTGGTCGCATCGGCGCGTATGATGGCTTTATTAAAATCATAATAAATATTTTCTAAAACAATGACCGTACCAGTCGTGATGGGTTTTGATAGCACTTCCGCTTCGTTTGGCACAAGACTAATGTTGCTCGAATACGGTTTCGAGATGTCATTGCCAACCGTAATCGTTTGAGGTTTTGCTTTGCCAAAACCTTCTTTTTCGTAAGTAAAAGTATAAGTTTTGTTGGGTTTTAGACAAGTTTCAAACGTACCATTGTCGTTGGTGCGTAGCGTTTGGATTGCGTTTGATCCTTCCATAATGGTCACAATGACGCTTGGAATCCGCGCATTTGTCTTTTCGGCCACGACTTGTCCCACGAGTTGCGCGCAAGCAGGTTTGCCAATCTGAACCGCAATCGTATCCAAACCTTGTGGACGACCTAGCGTCGTGTATTGCAATTCCGCATCTTCATAACCATCTTTGGTAACAAGGATAATGTAATCGCGTTCGTTCTTGAAGTTATAATTTACAGAGCCAGCTGTGGTCGAAAACTTATCAGGTTTACCCAAATCTGTGGCTTGTTTACGGACTAATTTTATCTTAGAATTACCATTATTGTCTGGCTCAATCAGCACATCGTACCAATTGCCGTTGTTGAGCATGCCGTTACCTGAGCGTTCAAAAATCCGAACGGCCGCGCCAGCCACCGCTTCTTTTGTCGCCGCGTCATTGATGACAATCGTGCCGTTGATGTTGTAGGTTTCGTTCGTAAGTGGTTCGTCCACGTCGAACATAAATATATC
>JAYUJV010000131.1:0-9813 GCA_043764975.1 Saprospirales bacterium | reverse complement strand
GAGAGAGGGATTCGAACCCTCGGTACCGTTGCCAGTACGTCAGTTTAGCAAACTGGTGGTTTCAGCCACTCACCCATCCCTCCGAATAGATGCTAATTGATCTCTATTTTTATACTTGCTTTTCTAAAGCGGTGCAAAGATAATTCCATTTTTTGATATTATCAATATTATTGCACTGCTTTTTTAACATTTTTTATCTATTTTTTTTAATTAATATCTAAAGTATTGATAGCTAACAAATTACAAAAAAAATAAATTTATTATTTTTTAAACTTTTTACACTTTCTTTAAATTATGCTTCATGCAAACTCAGTTTAATCTTTTTTTCGAGTTCTTGAACCGTATCTTTAAATACCAAATCGATGTCCATCATATCCTGAATTGCTTTGCAAGAATAAATGACTGTACTATGATCACGACCTCCAAAAATCTCTCCAATACCTTTCAATGACTTTGAAGTCAAGTTTTTGGCAAGATACATAGACAATTGTCTAGCAATGACGACCGAGTGTTTTCTCGTTTTTTGGTGCAGTTTTTCGACTGGCACTTCAAAACGATCAGCTACTATCTTTTGAATAAAATCAACCGTAATTTCTTTATTCATTTGGCTCACGAACTTACTGATAACTTCTTTGGCCAAATCTAAATCAATCTCTTTTTGATTCAACGAAGATTGCGCAACTAAGTAAATCAAAACACCTTCGAGTTCACGGATGTTGTTTTTGATATTGTAACATATAAATTCACAAACGTCATTTGGTACTTCTACGCCTTGTCTATTCAGTTTAGATTCAAGTATCGCTCTTCGCGTTTCAAAATCTGGCACGCTCAAATCAGCACTCAATCCCCATTTGAAACGAGAAATTAAACGCTCTTCGATGCCGTCCAAATCTTTTGGCGCTCTATCAGAAGTCAATATTAATTGACGACCCGATTGGTGCAATTGATTGTAGATATGGAAGAAAATCTCTTGTGTTTTTACTTTATTGGCCAAAAACTGAATATCATCTATAATTAACACATCAAGATTTTGGTAAAAATTGACCAAATCATTGATTGCATTTTTCATAATCGAATCAATAATTTGATTCGTAAATTTTTCGGCTGTTACATATAGTACACTCTTATCAGCGTGTTTCGTGATGATTTCGTTGCCGATGGCTTGCGCCAAATGCGTTTTGCCCAAACCCACATCGCTATAAACGAACAATGGATTAAAGGCTGTGCCGCCTGGCTTATTCGCAACTGCTTGACCCGCAGCGCGCGCCAAACGATTACAATCGCCTTCTATGAATGAACTTAACGTATATTTTTGATTGAGCTGCGGATCTATCTTCGTTTTCTGAATCCCAGGAATCACAAACGGATTTTTGATTTGGTTTGCATTCATGGCAGCAGGCATCGGCATAGAATTGTCCGTATCTTTGCTTGCTTTTGAACTCTTAGATTCAGTTTGCTTTTGATTTGAAACTGGCGCACCCGATGTAGTATTTACTACTGGCACCATTATTTGGTATTCCAATCTACCTTGCTCACCCAACTCTTGCTTTACAGCCATGCGTAAAAGTGTAACAAAGTGTTCTTCGAGCCATTCATAAAAAAACTTATTCGGGACCTGTATCGTCAAGGCACTATTGTCCAAACGCACTGGCTTGATAGGCTCAAACCAAGTTTTGTAACTCTGCAAGTTGATGTTTTTCTTAATCACTTGCAGACAGTTATCCCAAACTGTAGCGTGGTCAAATGACATACAGATTTAATGATGATATGGGTAAAGTCCCGTTAAAAAATAAAGTTAGTTAGAATGGATTTGGTAAAACCAATGTTTTCTATTGTACGCTGTTCAATCTTAGCAACTACATTTGAGGTGTAATTGGAGTGCAAAGATGCGCTAATTATTTGAAGAAAAAAAATAAAATCGAACAAATAAACACATATTTATTTTTACAAATTATTAATTTATTTAATATATAAATCGTTGATAATACAATTAATACAAATTATTATTTTTTAAATAACTGAATATCAACAATTTATAAATTTGTAATATGTTTTTTCGATATGTCTTAAAAATTACAAAACAAAAGATTGGATTCATAAAACGTTCATAATCAATACTTAACAAAATCCAATTATTTTAACATAAATTTTATAAATCTGTATTGTTACAAGTCATACAATGACCTTTTCGGTTTCGATCAAAAACCAAGTCAATTCGACCCAAAGCAAGTCCCGCCCAGCCCACTTGATTGATGGTAACTGGTTTTCCGTCTTTATTTTTTACAATATCTGCTTTTTCTAAAAATGTATGCGTGTGTCCACCAATAATCAAGTCAATATCGCTTGTTAATCCTGCAAGTTTCGTGTCACAAATCTTATCAATATCATATTTATATCCTAAGTGCGAAAGACAAATGACATAATCACAGTTTTTTTCGTGTTTCAAAATCCGCGCTTGCTCTTGTGCTACTTTTATTGGTTCGCTATATTTAGTTTGTAAATATGCTGTTTTGGGCACTAATCCTTCAAGTTCGATACCAATACCAAATACACCAATACGGAGTTTATCTTTCACAAATATTTGATGAGGCAGCGTTTGACCATTCAGAATCGTGTCCGAAAAATCATAATTGGCATTTATCAAAGGGAAATTGGCGTGAACCAACTGTTTTTTGAGGCCATCTATACCGCCATCAAAATCATGATTGCCAATTGTGGCTGCATCATAACCCATTTGGGACATCAATTTTAATTCTAATTCGCCTCCATAAAAATTGAAATACGGCGTACCTTGAAATATATCGCCAGCATCGAACAACAATACATTTTTTTCTTCTTTTCGAATCTGATTGATGAGGGTCGCGCGTTTGGCAGTACCGCCTCTACCCTGCCACTTCGAGCCGTCCATCGGAAAAGGTTCTATGCGGCTATGCACGTCGTTGGTGTGCAATATCGTTAGTTTTATTGTGTCTTGCACACTTGCAAACAAAACTAAAGGCAATGTTCCGATACTCGAAATCAATACTCCTTTTCCTATATTATTGATGAATTGACGACGTTTCATATTTTATATTTTTTGTTTCTGTTTCTCACAGATTTTGTCTCACAGATTTCACAGATTTTCACAGACAAGATAAACTAAAAATTAAAAAATTAAATGAATTAAGAAAATTAAAAAAATAACTCCTTTTATAATCAAAAAATTGCTCACTGATTTTTTTTCTCACAGATTTCACAGATTTTCACAGATAAGAGTACATTTAAAAGATAACAAACTGATTAACATAGAATTATTTTAATCTCTTTGGTTCTCTTAATTCAACTTACTCTCACAGATTTTCACAGTTAAGCGTACATTTAAAAGACAATACACTAATTATCATAATATTATTTTAATTTCTTTAATTCTCTTAATTCAATTTTTTATCAACAGACAACGTTTATCGAGTTGTGAAGTCAAATGTTCGCCTTTTTGGGTTTTGGCTTCTATCTGCATCAACAACAAATCGCGAATTAAAATATTGGTGACATTTTGTTTTACAGTGGACAAAAAACTACAATTGTCGCCACCATTTGCGATGTAATCGCTCATCATTACTTGATATTTTCTTTTGCTATTGAGTGGCGTACCGAATATTTTTATGTTTTGCGATTTTGCATTTTTAATTTCATACCCAAGACCTTTGCTGATATGCCAACCGCCTTTTTGAGCCATGGCATCACACATTTTTTGAATCAAAATTGAATCTAATTCAAGTATCACAATTTGATTGTCGAAAGGCATGAGTTCAAATACTTTTCCGCGTGAAAGATTCCCTTTTGCAATATTCGGAATCCGAAGTCCGTTGTAATTCACGACTGCAAAATCAGCTTCAATTTTGGCATCTTTACAATAATCCATCATCAAATCGGCAACAAAATTACCCATCGTAGATTCGGGTTGTTCTTTCTTGAGATCTACATCGAGGATAGCAATTGTTTCGTTCATTTGCTTCTCAATTTTAACTCTGTATGGAGCAATAATACTATCCAAAACTGCGCTATTGGCCTGATTATCAATAGTATAGCTTTTTACATTACTACTTTTAAGATAGTTTTTGTAAGTACAACTTTGCGAAAACAAAGCAATGACAAGTATATAAAATACGTTTTTCAACATCATATTTTTATCTTTATTTAGTTTTTCTCAAAGATAATATTTGAAATTTAATACACAAATAAAAAGACCAAATTCTGATTAGAATTTGGTCTTTTTATTTGACTTTTTTTTGAAAACAATCTTAGTTTTCGGATTTTGCTTTTATCAATTCCGTAATATCGTTCATAATTTTTTGAGCATAAGCGTCAGCCGCAACTTGGCTATCTGCCTCAGTATAAATTCGGATAATCGGTTCGGTATTTGACTTGCGTAAATGAATCCAACCTGATTCAAAATCTATTTTTACGCCATCAACTAAAGTTATTTTTTCACGACTATATTTTGCTTTTATACCTTCAAAAACTTTGTCCATATCCAATTTGGGGTCTAAACTAATCTTGTTTTTTGACATTTGATAATTCGGATAAGTGCTTCTCAAAAACGAGATTGACTTACCAAAATCGGCCAAATGTGTGAGCATCAATGCAATGCCAACGAGCGCATCGCGTCCGTAATGAAACTCAGGATATATGACACCGCCGTTACCTTCGCCACCAAATACGGCATTGACTTCTTTCATCATTTCGACCACATTCACTTCGCCAACTGCCGATGCAAAATATTCGCCGCCAGCCTTGCGCGTAACATCGCCCAATGCACGTGTAGAAGATAGATTTGAAACTGTATTGCCTTTTTTATGCTTCAAAATATATGAAGCCAAAGAAACAATCGTATATTCTTCGCCAAAAAGTTCACCATCTTCGCACATAAAAACCAAGCGATCTACGTCAGGATCAACTGCAATACCTAGGTGCGCACGGTTATTGAGTACAGATTGCTCTAACTCGCGAAGGTGTTCTTTGAGTGGTTCTGGATTGTGCGCAAAATTACCAGTTATTTCTTCATTAATAAGGATAACTTCGCAACCCATTTGTTCTAACAATGGTTTTACAGAAATCGCACCAGTAGAATTAATACAATCCACAACGATCTTGAACGTTTTAGCTTTTACTTTTTCAACATCGACCAATTCTAACTCAAAAATCATATCTATATGCTTTTGAATATAAGAATTATCTTGTCTGTATGAACCCAAATTATCGACAGAACAAAAGTCGTATTGATTTTCGGCCAATATTTCAAGTACTTTTTCACCATCTTTTGCAGAAATAAATTCGCCTTTATGGTTCAAAAACTTGAGTGCATTCCATTGTTTTGGATTGTGGCTAGCTGTAATTATTATTCCTGCATGCGCCTTTTCTACTGGAACAGCGATTTCGACAGTTGGAGTAGTCGAAAGCCCTAAATCAACGACATTGATGCCCAAACTACGTAGCGTTTGGATTACAAGCTGATTGACGATTTCGCCCGAAACACGACCATCACGACCAATAACAACCGTTGGGTTTTCATGCTGCGATTTTACGAAAGTGCCGAAAGCTGAAGTGCAAGAAACAATGTCAATTGGTGTCAAATTTTCACCCACATTTCCCCCTATAGTCCCTCTAAATCCCGATATTGACTTTATTAATGACATTGTTACCTAATTTACTAAATTGATTGTATATTAACATAAATAAATCAAAGAAAACTCATTTTTAAATGAATATTTTTTGATATTTGTGCAAAAGTACAAAAAAAAAATTGACATTTCAAAATAAATTAACAAAATAAATACGTTAAAAAACGGAATTAAAATATCATCTTTTTGAATTACATATCTATAAAAAAATTATTTAAAAACACAACAAACTATGTATCAATACATTATGGATATTGACCATGCAATATTTCATTTCATAAATCATACTTGCCACAATACCTTTTTAAATATTTTTTTTCCACTATGGCGCAACCAATTGACCTGGACTCCTGTCTATGTTCTTTTTGCTGCCTTATTGATTCAAAAATATAAGTCAAAAAGCTGGATTTATATTTCAATTGTGGTTTTTACAATCTTTATAACAGACCAAACAAGCAGCCAACTCATCAAAAAATCGGTACAGCGACTTCGACCTTGCAACGACATTACTTTGCAGCCGAAAGCCGAAAATTTGATTGATTGCGGTTCAGGATTTAGCTTTCCGAGTAGTCATGCGGCCAATCATGCAGCACTTGCCATTATAGTTGGCTTTTTTTTATATAATGATAAAAAAAACATAAAAAACGGTTTATTTTTATGGGCTGTAAGTATCGGATTTGCTCAAATATACGTTGGTGTTCACTATCCTTCAGATGTGCTTTTTGGCCTATTATTGGGTTTTTGTATTTCCCAATTGGTCATCTTTTTCATTAAAAAATTGATACCTATATATATGTATCAAAATTAATTTTAAAAATTGCTTAAAAAAATCTTTTTTTCGTAACAAAAAAAGGGTTACAACGTAAAAACCAATATATTATATGATAAATATTTAAAAATATTATTTATATTTTAAAAAATTAATATCTTTGCATCGCTTTTTGGAAAGATATTTGATTAATCCTAATGGCAACCTATTTTTAAAATTAAAAAAGTCGTAATAAAATAAAGTAATGGCAAAGAGAAAAGAAAATCAAGAAGAAGTAGCTTACACTGTACCAAGTGTTACCGCAAATGTTCCAAGTTTTTGGGAAAAGAATGAAAAAATGATAAAAGCATTTTCAATAGGTTTATTGGGCGGTGTTTTGATATATTTTGCATATAAAAATTTATATGCAAAGCCACAACAAGAAAAAGCAATGACAGAAATGTACCAAGCTGAAATGTTGTTTCAAAAAGATAGTTTTCAGTTAGCTTTAGATGGCACACAAGGCGGTTATGCAGGTTTTGCGGAATTGAGCAAAAACTATGGTGGCGCAGCTGGTCATTTAGCTAATTATTACGCAGGTGTTTGTAGCTTAAATTTAGGTAAGTTCGGCGAAGCAGTTACTTATTTAGAGTCTGCAAAAGTTTGTGGTACTGTATTGCCAATCATGCGTTATGCTGCGTTAGGCGACGCTTATTCAGAGCAAAAAGACATGGCAAAAGCAGCAGATGCTTACGAAGATGCTATCGGTGCTGGCGAATTAGAAGTTGTAACACCGTCAGTCATGAAAAAGTTAGCGATGTTGAAAGAAATGAATAATGACAAAGCTGGTGCTTTGAAATTATACAAAGAAATCAAGGAAAAATTTCCTCAAACTCAAGATGGTGCAACGATTGACAAATACATCATTCGTGCATCTAACTAATTGACTTTCAATTTTTTATAAATATAAAAACAGATTAAATGAACTTGTTGTCATTTAATCTGTTTTTTTTGTATTCACTATTTTTTAATAATATCAAATCCAAATATAAAATGGCAAGTGCTTTAAAAAACCTTTCTACTTACGATGAATCAACGATGCCCAATGCAAGCGAAATGAAGTTCGGTATCGTCGTTTCTGATTGGAACGCTCATATCACGCATACGCTTTACGAAGGTGCTTTCGATACTTTGATTAAGCACGGAGCTATCGAAAAAAATATTTTTACAATCCAAGTTCCAGGCGCGTATGAGTTGCCTATCGGCGCACGAATGCTCGAAGGCAAAGAACACCCAGACGCTTTGATTTGCTTGGGTTGCGTCATAAAAGGCGATACTGATCACGATAAATACATCAATCAATCGGTTGCAAGTGCTTTGCAATCTATGGCTTTAATGGCCAATAAACCTGTCGTTTTCGGTCTTTTGACTGTAAATGACGAACAGCAAGCGCTCGATCGGGCAGGTGGAAAACATGGCAATAAAGGCATCGAAGCTGCTCAAACGGCTATCAGAATGGTAGAGTTGAAAAAAAACTTGAATAATGAAGGGAAGAAGTCAATTGGATTCTAAGATGAAGTACAAAGTACTGATTACGAAGTACGATATAACTTCGTACATTACATGAAGTACGAAGTTATCTTTCAAAAAAAAGTAGGTAAAAACTGTTTAGTTTTTACCTACTTTTTAATTTTTAATAAGTACTTCGTACTTTTAGGGGTGATACAAGAAATAATATACCCAAATTTTAGGAAGTATTTTGAGCTAAGACAAGGCGCAAAAAAGGGGGTGTAGCAGGACTACATACCGTTTTTTGTAACGCAGTATTAGTTCAAAAGACGAGTAAAATCGGGTAGATTATTTTTTGAATCAGCCCTTAAGCTCTATCCAAAGATTTTAAACTAACTACAAAGCCATTTATTTTTTTCTTTTTGGCGTGCGATTTGTAACTTTCGGCTGTTGCCATGTCTGGAAATGGGCCTAATATTACTTTGTAAACCGTTTTTCCATTTTCTTTTTCAAGTGAAACCAATACATTTTGATAAAAATCTTCCTGCAAATCCGCAATTTGCTTCAAAACACTATCGTAATTGGTCATAGATGCAACTTGCAAACCATATCCAGCTCTATCGGGACGAACGACTTGAATTTTGTATAAATCGAAAGGTTTAAAATTTTTAGAAGTTACCATTTGTGCATCAGGTACGATGAATTTTGCTGCTGGTTTTGCAGGTTCAATTGGCGTAACTGGTTTTGCAGGTTTCGGCTTTATAATTGGTTTAGCCTTTGCCTTTTCTTTTTTTGGCTTTTTGGGCAAATCACCTTTTTCAACTATTACGATAGTAGGTGCAGGAAATTCAGCTTCAACATTGTCATTGACAAGGACTTTATCCAAGGCTTCTATTTTGACACGAATATCCGAAGTGCCAATAATACCTAGTATTTTTGCTGCCTTTTTTGATACGTCTATAATGTGACCTTTCACGTAAGGCCCACGATCGTTTACGCGAACTGTTACCGATTTATTGTTGTCTAATCTAGTCACTTTTATCATCGTTCCGAACGGATATGAACGGTGCGCAGCAGTCAATTTATCGACATCATACAATTCTTCGCTGGCTGTGGCTCTGCCTTGAAATGCATCACTATAATATGCAATAAGTCCAAATTCTTCTTTTGCGTTACATAACGTACTGAAAGTAAGCAATATAAATATATAAATATATTTCATAATGATAGTGTTTTGTTTTTTGAGTTTCCCTAAAATAAAATAATGAATACAAATGTATTTATTAAAATCAATATATTTTTAATTTATTTAATATAAAATTAAACTTATTGATTTACTTTTTTCAATTTTCCATATTCTTCTGTTACCAAATAAGCATCTTTATAACCTAAGTCAATTGCTTTATCTCTTGCAAATTTTGCTGCATCGAGGCTTTCAAAACCTGACAAAAGCATAACTGTAAATTCGCCACTTTTCATTTGAGCCACTTCGCCGAGTTCCACTAATTTTTTGGCATTAAATGTTGTAGCATCGCGATAAGTTCCTATGCGTACTTTATATTCAGCGACTTTTGCAGGTTTACCTGGGCCAGGAACTTGATCTCGTCTGCCCATATTTACCTCTTTCGGCTTATCCGTTTCTTCTACTATTATTGGAGCATCCTCTTTTTTAGGCGTTTTCACTTTCTGAATTGGATCTACTTGTATTTGTCCACCAGTCTGTTTTGCCGCTTCACTCACTATGAATGCGTCTTTGTAACCTTTTTCTTTTACGGATTCAAGAATTAAATCTGCATTTCGTTTTGACATAAATGGGCCCAAACGAATTTTATTGACAGTTCCAACAGCTGAAGCATAAACTGAACCCAATTCTTTCAAATTCTCATATTTCGCTAA
>JAYUJV010000130.1:0-1252 GCA_043764975.1 Saprospirales bacterium | reverse complement strand
CATGAGTTGAATAATATGAAATCCAAACTCCGATTCTACGATTTGAGAAATCTGATTGTCGCTGAGTTTGTAAGCCGCAGCTTCAAAAGGCGGCACATACGTACCGCGTTTTGCCCAACCCAAATCGCCACCTTGCGCGGCCGAACCATCGGCTGAATATTTTTCGGCTAATTTTGCAAAATCTTCTTTTCCATCTACGATTCGCTTCCGAATCGCATCTAATTTGTCGTAAGATATTTTTTTCTGCTCCTCATTTAGCTTCGGATTCACGATGATTTCGGACAATTCTACCTCAGAGTTGAAGTATGGAATACTGTCTTTTGGCACGAGTTCAAAATATTTTTTGACTTCGTTTGGCGTGATGCTGATGCCATCTGTAATTTTGGCGCGCATCTTGTCCACCAATTTTTTGTTCTTGATATCATCGCGAAACATATCTTTTACTTGCGCAATCGATTGACCATAATAGCTCTCAAACATCGATACATCGTTGTTCATGGCGCGCATAATTTGGTCAATACGACCTTCGAGTTCTTGCTCTACTTCGCCATCGGTCACTTCTATACTATCCACTTTTGATTGATTCAACAATAGATTTTGTAGTATCAAGTTGTCCATAATCGAACATTTGGCGCTTTCGGGTAAACTACCACGCTGCGATTTCGCGTAATTAAACTGCTCTTCTACGTCAGATTGTAAAATCAACTCGCCACCAACCGTAGCAATTACTTTATCCAACACTTCTTTTTTTTGTGCATTTGCGTTGTTCATCAAGCAAAATGTACAAATAATCATCAAAAAATACTTCATTATTATGATTTAAAATTTTTAAACTGTATAGCGTTAAACGTCGTCGAGGTTCAAAACCTAGACGACGTTATTTTAATATTAAAGAGTCTCTTTTATTAAAAAAAGTTGTTTCAATTAAATTAAGATAATTAAAATAATTAAAGCAATTAAAACAATAATTGTACAATAACCAATCAACCAATTTAACGAATCAACCAATTTAACGAATCAACCAATTTAACCAATCAACTAATTTAACCAATCAACTAATTTAACCAATCAACCAATCAACCAATTCAACTAATTCAACCAATCAACCAATTCAATCAACCATGATTTTCAAATTATTGGCCTTGAACTCACGTTGATAGAGTTCTTCGCGCTTGTCTTCTACTATTTTTTGCTTGCGCTGATGGAGTATAAACTTACGCGCTTGCTCCGACACAAAAGAAATTGGCGGTGT
>JAYUJV010000129.1:0-9823 GCA_043764975.1 Saprospirales bacterium | reverse complement strand
CCATAACGACCTTCAATGGGAAAACAAAGTAGTGCATTTCCATTTCTTTTAGCGTATCTATGTGCTGATAATCGGCTGCTGTTACGGCATGTTTTTTTAGCAATTGCTTAAAAAAATCTTTGTCTTTGAGGTAACTCGGCGCAGTGCGATTGATGTTGTACAGATTCTCTGATGTGCGTTCAGCGGTGTTCGGATTGCGCTTATCGAGCATCAGATTTTGCTTTGTTTTGCAGCTTACGTGCAGCAACAAAATCAAGATAGCGAACAGATAAAATGGCGTAGCGTTGGTTTTCATATTATAGATTTTAAGTAACTACTTAGCCATTTTGAAGGTTTAAAATTATTTTTTGTTCCTTGATTGAATTTTCCTTTACAATAAGCAATGGACAATAAGCAATTTAAAACCAAGCATTACACTAATGCCGAAATCTATATTTTGCTTATTGCTTATTGCCTATTTTAATCGAGTAATTAGCCAAAGCCATGAAAATTCAACGTACTCAATAATGCCTAAGTTTTACGATTTCAATCATAAACGAATTGATTTTTGCTTTGTTTTCAAAAAAATGATTATTTTTAGGTTTTATTTAAAAATAAATTGAAATAAATAAGATGAAAAAAGCAATTTTGAAAATATTGGCAATACTATTTCCATTTTCATTTATGAGTATGAAATCCGATCCGCCGACTAAAATCATTTTTTTTGGCGATTCTATCACCGAACTTGGTGTGAATAAAGGCGGCTATATCGACCTCATGAAGCAAAGTCTCGAAGCGCAAAAGTTGCATACCAAATATCAACTCATTGGCGCAGGCATTGGTGGTAACAAAATTTATGATTTGTATTTGCGTTGGGAAGACGATGTGTTGAGTCAAAAACCAAACGTTGTAGTCATATATGTAGGTGTGAACGACGTTTGGCACAAGCAAGGCATCGGCACTGGCACAGATGCGGATAAATTTGAAAAGTTTTATACCGCGCTCATCAAAAAAATGCAAGCGGCAGGGATTCAAGTTGTACTTTGCACCCCAGCTTGTATCGGTGAGCGAACTGATTTTAGCAACCAACAAGATGGCGATTTGAATTTTTATGCGAATATTGTACGCAATTTAGCTTCAAAATTTGACCTTCGCCTTTGCGATATGCGCAAAGCTGCCTTAGAGTACAATCTCAAAAACAACCCACAAAATCGCGAATCAGGTATCTTGACCTACGACCGCGTTCACCTTACTGACGCTGGTAATCGCCTCGTGGCAGACGAAATGATGAAAGTGTTGATGAAGTAGTGATTTTAAGATGATAATTTTTTTATTTTAATAAATTGACAAATCATGTATAAAGGTTTATCTTTGTAAAATAAAGAAATTTTTTCAATTTTTGAAATGTGTAAAAAATAGAAAATATGGAAGCAGTTTTGAATAAACCCTTCAATACGGCTCAAATTGAGCTAATACAACTTCTTGCACAAGATTTGGAAACACAAGAACTCTTGGAATTGCGAAATGTATTGATTGCTTTTCGGTTCAAGTTGGTAGAGCAACGTGCAGAACGTATTGCGCAAGCGAATAGTTGGACCGAAGAACAAATCAATAAAATGTCGCAAGAGCATCATCGAACACCTTATATAGCGAAGCAAAAAGGAGTCGCTGAAAATAAACAAAACGATAAATATTGATATGAAAATCGTTTTAGACACAAATGTTTTGGTCAATAGTTTTCTTAAAAAATCCAAAAATTATTGGATTTGGAAGGCTTTGGAATCACAGCAATTAACGTTGTGCGTGACAACAGATATTTTATTGGAGTACGAAGAAATCATTACTCGACACTATAAAGATGCATTAATTGCTACTTTCGTTTTGGATGCTTTACAAATCATGCCTAACCTTATTTATATTCGAAAAAATATTTTTTTTCGTTTGATACCTCAGGATCAAGATGATGAAAAGTTTGCAGATTGTGCAATAGCTGTTAGTGCAGATTATTTAGTCACAAATGATAGACATTTTAATCCGCTAAAAAAACTACCTTTTCCTATACTAAAAATTGTAAATGAAGATGAGTTTCGTGTTGTTTTTGAAAATTTTTACAAATAATTGGTACTCAAATAATTATGATTTTTCAGTTTTGAAATAGTAAACGCTACGATTAGATTCTTTACGAAATACCACAACCGATGCACAACTTGCCAATATCATACATCACAGCAAAGCTGTATCGTGCGTTCGGCGTAGCGATATTGTTATTGCTTTCGTCTATGCTTTTTGCGCAGGGAAGTGGCAACGCGTTGTATTTCAAAAACACAGACAACCTCGATTGTGGTAAAGGACTTACGGAGTTGGCTTTTCCGTTTACGATAGAAATGTGGGTACTCAAAAATCCCAAAAGTGATGATTGTACCATCATGGCAACCGAGTATAATCAAGTAAATAGCGCCATTTTTTCAGGCGTAATGTTGCGTATCAATAACAAAAATCAAGTATGTATCGACCTCGGCGATGGCACAGGAGGCTATGATTTGGCGCATATTAATAGTACAGTTTCTGAAACGGCTATTGATGAAAATCGATGGACTAACGTGGCTGTTTCTGCTGTAAGTTTTGATGATATAAAGCTGTATATCAATGGTTTAGAATCAAAAACGAATAAAATTGGCACTGGTAAACCGATACTTGGACACCAAATTGGTGCGAATATTTTATTTGGTAGATTACCATCATCTGCTGCGAATATTCTGAATGGTGGTCTCGACGAAGTGCGCTTTTGGAGCGTAGCTCGTAGTGTCACAGCAATCCGCGCAAGTATGTGTCATAAGTTGCTTGGCAGCGAAGCCAATTTGTTGGCTTATTGGACTTTTGATGAAGCACAAGGCAATCTGGTGGTCGATAAATCAGGCAATAAACACGATGGGGCGCTCAATGGTTCGGCAACTTTAAGAGCGCTTTCTGGCGCACCAATCGGCGATGCGAGTCAAAATATATACGCCAATGGCAGCATCGAAAAAAGTGAGTTGGAGTATAAAGATTTCATTGGTAATCGCTTTGTGGTCATTGGTACGAGTGGTTCAAATACAGGGATTCATCTGTACAGAGTAGATCAAAATCCGAATTATCTGAATGGTAAAAATAGTCAAAATTGGGGAAAAGCATACTTTGGTGTCTTTACGGTAACAGCCGACCTCAATTACGAAATTGGTTTTTTGTTGCACTCCGATTATTGTAACACGTGTACCGCAATGCCGACTCGCAGCTCCAATGCGCAGACAAAATGGGACGAGGCCGCAACGCTTCAACATGGTTGCGAACTTTACCGCCAAGACATCAAAGAGCCAAAAGAGTATGTTTTGACAAACCTAAAACGCATCAAAATTGATACCTTAAATGTCGAAATTTGTGAGGGCGAAAAATACCTTTTAGCTGGTGAATGGCGTGATACGAGTGGTGATTATATAGACGTAGTTTCGTCGCTTGTCTGTGATCCGAAAAGTATATATACCCGATTGAAGTTTGCGCCTTGCACGAGTTGCGCTTTTTATATGCCCAACGCTTTTTCTCCTAATGCCGATGGCATCAACGATACGTTCGGCATTGCTGGCGAGTCGGATTGTCAATTTAGCACTTTTCATTTGCAAGTATATGACCGTTGGGGACAATTTGTGTTCGATAGCACAAACGCCAAAGACGCTTGGAATGGTCAGTTTCGGAATAGCGTTGCGCCTTCGGGAACATATATCTGGACGCTCGATTACGCCTTCAAATCCAGTAAATCTGAAATAAAAACATTGCGCGGCGATGTGTTGCTGGGCTGGTAAATGTTGTTTTAAAACAAGCAATAGACAACTGGCAAATTTTACCTTTTAAATTGCCAATTGTCTATTGTCAATTTATATTTACATCTTTCTCAATATCATAATATCCTGAAAACCAACAGTATGTGTCTTAGGTCTGCCACACCAATAACCTTTCACTTGGCTGTCAATCTCAAATCCTTTTGCTGACACGAGTTGTTCGAGATATGCACGATCGAAAGCAACATTGGCTGATTTTACGGCATCGTCCATGAGTGCATAATGTTCGTATTCGTACTTGAAATTAAAACTCGTTTGCTCTAAGGTCAATTTTTTACTTTCCTCATCAAGTATAAAAAAAGTGCCGACCAAGTAAGCGCCTTTTTTTAAGACTTTACTGGATTGCTCCAAATAATTTTCTACTTCCGACGGAATCATGTGCGTAAAAACCGAAATGGCGCAAGCAAAATCAAACTGCTCTTTTGGGTACGGAAATTCAAAAGTTGCTGCATTAATTCCCTTGCTTTTATAAAGATCATTAAACAAATCGATGTATAAAAAATGAAAATTGCTAAATCGGGCAGCAATCTTTGTCGCGCACCAATCTATGCCTTGCTTTACGGCATCAAAACCATTGTATTCGCCTTGCTTCAATAAATCCGTCATCGGAATCGCGATGCGACCAATGCCACAACCAATATCCAACACTTTCGATTTTTCGTTGAGGTTTGCGTATTGCTTAAAAAACTCAATCCACTCTTTACCTTGTCGCTCAAAATCGCCACTACCAGTATAAATCAAGCCTTTCGGCGGAATCAAATCCGAACGTTTTTTGAATAAATCGACAGGTAAATAATACGCCTTTCGCGCCCAATAACGCATTTCGGCAGGCAATAAATAATATAATTTTCGTAACATTTTTTGTTTTTAAAACGCTTGTAAGTAATTAAGTCAAAATTGTCGGTTAGTCATTTTAGTCAGTTAGTCTATGATAATCCAAACTTTAAATAGTTTTTTAATTAGAAATAATTGTGTTCCAATACTTAAAGTCTTTAATCATAGAAATAAAAGCTACTTGATTTTACAGTACATTGGCAATCCAACTTTTTTTGACAATAACTTATATTTTAAGCTCAAAGGTAGCGAAGCAAAATCGAAAATTCAAGTAAACGGTCTTGAAAAGCAGCAAAAACAAGCGTTTCGGTACTTTATACCAAATGCACGACACCTTTCACGACGCCCCAAACCCGAAAATCCATCGACTCGTCTATCCGAATCGGTTTGTAGCGTTTGTTTTCGGGTAGTAGCACGGGCCATTGTTGCTCATCGTAAGCAAGGCGTTTGACCGTGAACTCGCTGTCGATGATGGCCACCACAATATCATTTGTTTTGGCGGTTATGGAGCGATCAACTATCATCAAGTCGCCATCAAAAAAGCCAGCATCTTCCATGGAGTCGCCTTGCACGTAGGCAAAAAAAGTGGCCGTAGGATTCCGAATACAGTAATCATTGAGGTCGAGTTTTACGTCCATATAATCTTCGGCAGGCGAGGGGAAACCAGCTGGAATACCTGCAATCAGCGGCCGTTCCATGTAGCGATGTATGACGAGCTGACCTATTTGTGCAGCATTGTCGTTGTGTTTCATAAGCAATAGTATTCTCTCTTGTAAAGACTTAAGCATTAGTCTGAAATTCAGTAAAATTGTAGTATTTTGTATTTTTTGTTTCAATAAGCAATATACAATTGGCAAAAAAAACGCTTTTCGTAAAAATTGCTTATTGCTTATTGCTAATTCATATTGAATATTTATAAAACACTAAAATTTGGATTACTAATTACTCATGCCTAAGTATTTACTTTATTTTAATAATTTTCTCGGTGCAAATTAAAAACAATTATTTTTAAAAATAAAATATTTTAACATTTTATATACAATTATTTTGCCAAATTGCTTGTATATTTGTGTTTTATTAAAATATTTGTTTTAAAATTGATCTTTTAGTGAAAAATAGAACGTTGTCGCATATCAAGGACTAACTGACAAAAAAGGACTAACTGACAAAAATGACTTATTCATTTAAAAATAAAAATATGAAATACATCGCCTTAGTAGATTGCAACAATTTTTATGCTTCGTGCGAGCGAGCGTTCAATCCCAAACTTGAAGGCAAACCGATAGTGGTGTTGTCGAATAACGATGGTTGTGTGGTGGCGAGATCCAACGAAGCGAAGGCGCTTGGTGTAGCGATGGGCGTTCCGTTTTTTCAGATAAAAGCATTGGTAAAGCAGCATGGCATACATCACTTTTCGTCGAACTACCAACTATACGGCGATATGTCGTCGCGCGTGATGCAGATTTTGCAACAGTATTGCGAAGACATCGAAATTTACTCTATCGATGAAGCATTTATGGAGTTCAATTTTCATGCACAATCCGCCGAATCGCTGACCGAATATGCAGCTAAGATTCGCAAAGTCGTGTTGCAAAGTACAGGTATTCCAGTTTCGATTGGCATTGCGCAGAGCAAAACACTCGCCAAACTCGCCAACCATAGAGCGAAAAAACACACCACAAGCGGTGTATTTATACTACAAGGCGGTGTGGGCGAATATCCCGAATTGATGGCGTTACCTGTTACCGAACTTTGGGGTATTAGTAGCGGATTCGAGCGCCGATTGGAGTTGATTGGTGTCAGAACGATAAGCCAATTTTATCAATGCACCGAAGCTTTGATTTATAAAACATTGACTATTAATGGTTTGCGAATGTTGAAAGAGTTGCGAGGGATTCCATGCTATGCGTTGGAGCAAAGTCCACCAACTCGAAAAAACGTACTCGTGTCGCGCTCGTTCCCACGCGATACGGCGGATATTCGCGAAGTTGAAATGCGTTTTGCTTTATACGTGACACGCTTGGGCGAAAAACTTCGACATCATGGTTTGAGTACGCAATCGCTGACCGTTTTTCTGAAACGCAATCGTTTCAATGACCTCATGCCCACGCAACCTCGATATTTTAGTTGCAGCATGGAGTTGCCAATGGCGACCAACGCCACCAACGAGCTATTGGCATACTCAATGCCAATGTTGCGTAGCCTGATGCAGCCCGAAACCATGTATAAAAAAGCAGGTTTGATGGCCGCAGATTTGCGCCCTCAAGATAGCGTGCAAACCAACCTATTCGTAACCACCGAACATTGCGCACGCAGCGCACGCCTCATGTCTGCCATGGACGCCATCAATGCGCGCATGGGTAAACAAACGGTTCGTATTGCTACTTGTGGTGCCGAAAAAAAAGATTTGATAACAACTAATTTTCGTTCGCCACGATACACGACAGCTTGGAAAGAATTGATGCGGGTGTGAGGAAGCTGGATTCGAGAGTCGAGAAAATCGTGAGTCGTGAGAGAAATTGCTTGGCACAATTTTTTTCGTGAATCGTGAGAAACGTGATGGCTACCAAGTGTTTGCCATCACGTTCTCACGATTCACGATTCTCACGACTCACGATTTCCGTAAAAACCAAAACCTAAAAAATAACAGACAATAAAGACTAACAGACAAAACAAACTTACACCTCAAAATTATAACCATTTTCGAGTAATTGAGCGTATTTTTCGCTGTTGTATTGGTAGAGTCGGGCAGGGCGATGCGCTACGCCAGCTTGGGTTTCTTCACAATCTTGGAGTAGATTGGTCGCTAATATTTTTTTACGAAAGTTCCGTTTATCGAGTGGAATTTGAAGGATTGCTTCGTATAGATGCTGCAAATCCGTGAGTGTAAATTTAGGTGGTAGCAACTCAAAACCAACGGGTTGCGTGCGCACACGACGCTTGAGTTTTGCAAAACAAGCCGTCAAAATTTCATGGTGATCGAAAGCCAAATCGGGTACATTGGCCACAGAGTGCCATTGTGCTTTTTGCGCAAACGAAGCAGGCGTTACAAAGTAATTATCTACTTTTATCAATGAAAAATAAGCAATCGTAATGACTCGGCCAAGCGGATGTCGCTGTACGGCACTAAATGCCTCCACTTGCTCAAGATAGACATTGTTCAACCCCGTCAATTGTCTCAGTACGCGCGAAGCCGACGAGTCCAAATTTTCGTCCATAGCCACGAGGTCGCCGGGGAGCGCCCACATACCATTATAAGGATCTTCGCCACGCTTGATGAGCAAGATTTTCAAGTCACCATCATCGAAGCCAAAGATGACATTGTCCACCGAAAAGGAAAATTGAAAAACAGGTTTACTGATTTGAGTTGTCGAAGTCATACACCTATATATATGTATAGCATTTTTTTTGTTGAAATTAAATGTATTTTGCAATGCAAAGGTAGGTTATTTTTAGGTGCAAAGCAATAAAAGGAACGATTAATGACTTGATTATGTCCGATAGTTTATACTTTTGTTAGTATTTTTAAAATTAAGAAAAAACGAATGTTTGAACACTTTTTTCAGCAAGCTGGGCATATAACGGAATTTATAGTGATTTCGGGTGCGACCTTAGTAGTCGGTTATTTTTTCGATCGCTATATAGCGAAGTTGTTCCGAAAGTCGTCATTGATTATGAATAACGACCCAACGAACTATAAATTTTTGCGCCATTTTGTACGCGCCATTATCTATATAGTTGGTTTTAGTTGGGCTATTTCGGAAGTGCCGAGTCTCAAAACACTCTCCAATTCGCTATTGGCGAGTGCTGGTATATTGGCGGTAGCCATTGGTTTTGCCAGTCAGCAAGCCTTTAGTAATATTATTAGTGGTGTATTTATAGTCATATTCAAACCCTTTCGGGTCAATGATCGCCTAAAAATAGTGCGCGAAAACTTGACTGGTATCGTGGAGGATATTACGCTTCGACACACCGTCATTCGTGATTTTGAAAATAAAAGAATCATTATTCCGAACTCAGTCATCAGTAATGAGATACTCATTAACTCGGATTTTGGAGAAGATAAAATCATAAAATGGATAGAAATGAGCGTGGCGCACAGTAGCGACATAGATCAAGTAAAAGCCATTATGAGCGAGCAAGTTACAAATCATAGTTTGCAAATTGACCCAAGAAACGAAGATGAAAAAGCGCAAGGCGAACCTGCTGTACCAGTTCGAGTGGTGGCAGTCGGCGAATATGCCATCACAATCAGGGCTTGGGCTTGCGCCAAAAATGCGAACGATGCCTTTATATTGAGTTGCGATTTGCTCGAAAGCATCAAAAAACGTTTCGACCAAGAGCGTATAGATATGCCCGTACCGACCCGCCATGTGTTGAATAAGTAGCATTTTTTTCATTTATGTATAAGTAAAAAATAGCCATAAATATAGAAATCAAAAATCAAATATACTGGTTTTTAAAAATGATGTAGAAGTATTTATATCATCGAAAGCCCTTGTTTCAAAGCCGAAACAAGGGCTTTTCTATGTCACAATATCAGCATAAATCTGCTTGATTGATAAAATTGATACCCGCATATTGCAATCATAAAGTTATTGAAGACTTTTACAACATTCAAAATACAAAAAAATAAGTGTTTAAAATTATAAAATAATCAATCACGATTCTATGTCACGAATATTATTTTTTAATTAATAAAATATTTAATATTAATTAATCTAAAATATTGTTAATCAGTATTATATATATATGTATTTATTTTTATTTCATTTTTTATTTTTTATTTTAATAAATATGTAATGTCACTTTATGTTGTCATTTAGTGCCAAAAGTATTAAAATAAGTCTTCATTATTGTACTAAAGTATTGTGTAAGATAGTACTTAAAGTGAATAATAATTTTCATAATTATTTATTAATCAGCAAGTTATAATTAGAATCTATGAATTTTTCAAACCTTTTTACTAAGCGAAATTCGCCACTTCAAGCCTTTATGTTAAGGCTAAAAGCGATTATTGTATATTTATTGTTTGAAAAAACGAAGAATATCCCTCATCAATTTTATTTTTTAGGAAACATTAGTTCCAGCAAAAACTTTTCTTTTATGAACCAATTATTACAATTCCAGCAAACTCTTAG
>JAYUJV010000128.1:0-1254 GCA_043764975.1 Saprospirales bacterium | reverse complement strand
ACGAGGGTTTCGAGTAGGCGCACAGGTTGCTCCATGACGATACGCGTGATTTCGTATATCATTTCGTAATTGATGGTTTCGTGGAGTTCGTCCGTAGCGGCGGCAGCGCCGATGTCGGTCGTGATTTTCACGTCCACCACAAAGTAATTTCCTAATATTTGCTCTTCGTCATAAAAGCCATGATAGGCATGAAAACGCATACCTTCGAGTGCTACCAATCCCATTTGTTTCTTGTTTTTGTAATTATTTAGCTAATTATACTGTAACGCGCATAAGGTTTTACCTTTTTACTTATCAAAAAATAAATATCGAATATCGAAGTTGAATATCGAATATCGAAATCTTGTAGCATCTTTGGCAATCCTCATTTGATTTTCCTATTTTTCGATATTCATTATTCCTTGTTCAATATTCGATATTTTAGTAAAAGGATAAAACTATATGCTCTTTGATATAAAAAAACGCTTTCGCTAATGCCAAATTAGTTACATTTTTTCAAAAATAAACGTGAACTTACATTAATTTTATATTTTTACAAAATAATTGATTTTAAAATAAAAATAGACATGAAAAAATATTCATTTTTTATAGTGGTTGGCTTAGTGGCAGCGTTTTTTATAGGCCGATACTTATATATGCGCCCGAAATTTGTGAACGGAGAAAGCGGTGCAGATTTTTCGGCACAGCTCGTCGATGGTAGTCCATTTAAGCTATCTGATTTGCGAGGAAAATACGTATTGCTTGATTTTTGGGGTAGTTGGTGCGGCCCATGTCGTGCGGCGAATCCGAGTTTGATTAATATTTATAAGACATTCCATTGCAAGACATTCAAAGATGGAAGCGATTTTGAAATCGTAAGCGTCGGCATAGAAAAGAGCGAAGCGAATTGGAAGCGCGCCATTGAGGGCGATGGATTGCTGTGGCAATATCAGATTTGCGATTTTATGTACTTCGATAGTCCGATTCCGAAACTATATGGTGTGCGCGAAATCCCTACCCAATACCTCCTCAATCCCGAAGGTAATATCATAGGCGTGAATCTCGACGAGGCAACGACGATACGTAAATTGACGGAAAGGTTGAAATGATAAATCAATAGGCAATTGGCAATTGGCAATGAGCAATTTTATAAAGAAAATTGTTATTGTTGCCTATTGCCTATTGCTTCTTGAATTATCTCAATCTATCCATAGAGCGCACCAATTCGCTGTCTTTGCGGATAAAACGAATAGCAGCTAAGGCAAAAATGATAGC
>JAYUJV010000127.1:0-1254 GCA_043764975.1 Saprospirales bacterium | reverse complement strand
CTTACGTTTTTACTGAGCGTCAAGTAAAATTTGGTCCTCGCGTACCCAATTCGCCTGCACACGAAAGTTGTAAAAAGTGGATTGTGAGCAAATTCAAACGTTTTGGTGCGGATGTAGTTGAACAAAATTTTGAAGCCAAATCTTATGACGGCAAAAACATGAAGGGTACAAATATCATTGCACGTTACAACCCAACGGTTGCGAAGCGAGTCGTCTTGTCGTGCCATTGGGATAGTCGCCACATTGCAGACCACGATCCGAATGTAGCCAATCGCGACAAAGCGATATTGGGTGCAGACGATGGTGCGAGTACCGTAGCGATGTTGTTAGAAGTCGGTCGCCAATTGCAAGCACAACCGATTAATATGGGCGTGGACATCGTCTTGTTTGATCTCGAAGACCACGGCGCACCCGAAGGATTCCCTGGCGAAACCGAAGATACTTGGTGTTTGGGTTCTCAATATTGGGCGGCGCATCCGCCATCTGCCAATTATTCAGCACGTTTTGGTATCAATATAGATATGGCTGGTGCGAAAGATGCTCGCTTTACACGCGAAGGTGTTTCGACGCAAGTCGCACCAAGTATTGTCAGTAAAGTTTGGAAATTAGCACAAGAGCAAGGCTTTGGCAATTATTTCGTAGATGATGTGACTGGCGGCTTGATAGATGATCACTTGTATGTAAACAAAATCTTGAAAACCGTTCCTATGATTGACATCATCAATCGCCCTGCGGACACCGAAACTGGTTTTGGTCACTACTGGCATACTCAAAATGACAATATGTCGAACATCGATAAAAACACGCTTCAAGCGGTTGGCGTTACCTTGCTTGGCGCAGTTTATAACGAAGCCAACGAGTCTTTGTAAAAAAGTTATTTAGTTCTTTAAAATTTTTGTGGAAATACATAGTTTAGGAAGTTTTTGTATTTCTCCAAAAGTATTAAGTATTTGAGTATTAAGTATTTAAGTCAAGATAACAAACTAATAATGAGCTTATAAAGTGTTGTAAAAACTTTTATACTTAATACCATATAGAGTAATTGGATAGAAAACAGTCACATTGATTTTGCTCCACAATTTATTTTTAAAGAACCATTTATTTTTTAAAGCCATTAAACGCACATTCGTTTAATGGCTTTTTTTATTAAAATCGTTTTAAAAACAAACTTTTATAAGCCAAATAGTGTTCTGTTTTTGAATATTTACTTGATAAAAAAATTATGAAAAAAATATTAATCGCTGGCGCATCGGG
>JAYUJV010000126.1:0-1255 GCA_043764975.1 Saprospirales bacterium | reverse complement strand
TCGATTTTTTTTCTACTTATTATTTTAATAGTTTTAAATTAAAATTAAAGCATTACACTCAATTTAGCATCACATATTTGCCAAGCATAATCGTTAGTATTGGGTTTCTGATACTCCATTACAAATCAAGCGGTTGGGTCGGTTATCATACCGATTCGCCTTGGTCGCCAGCTTTTGAAACTGTCAATTTTATAGGATTTTTAAAAAATATTTTAACACTCATTTTTAGACTTTTCAGCTACGGAAATATCTTGTTTTGGCTCATCATTTTTTACGGATTGATCGTTTTGCCGCGACAATTAAAGGCACAAGGTCCAGGTGCAATTGGTGCGCATCCAGGGATTCAGCTCTTGCATTTGCTTGGATTATTGGCGATTATAAGCGTGTTTTTATTACCCAACTTATTGCTACACAAAGGACTTTTGCAACACCGATATTTGATTCCGATTTTGATAATCGCCACATTATTAGCACATAACATATATTTAAATATATTATTAAAAATAGAAAATCGTTTTATCAATCAACGTTCAAAACCGTATTTGCCTTATATTTTTATCGCTGTTTTGTTGAGTGGAAATTTTTGGATTTTTCCAAAATCAGGCTCGCAAGGTTGGGATTGCACCATGGAGCATCAGCCATATTATGCGCTACATTCGGATATGCTCGCCTATATATATGCGCACGAAATTCCAGTCGAAAGCATCGGTTCTGCCTTTCCGAACAATCACCCAATTGATGCTATGAATTTGCAAACCGACAAACGAATATTTACTGAACCAAACATTGGCGAACAAAAATACATATTGTATTCTAATATTTATAATCAATTCACAATCAATGATTTAAATTTATTAAAATCAAGGTATTACATCGCTTATCAAAATAAAAGTGGATTGGTTGAAATGATACTTTTTGAAAAAAAATAAAGAAAAATGCAAAAACTTAAACTTGACGAACTCGAACGTATTTCGGTTTCGGAGTTCAAAAACATAGAAAAAGTACCAGTCGTACTCGTACTCGACAATGTTCGTTCGGCGCTCAACATCGGCTCGGCTTTCAGAACGGCGGATAGTTTTGCGTTGCAAAAAATCTATCTTTGCGGCATTTGCGCCACACCGCCCAATCGTGAAATACTAAAAACCGCACTCGGCAGCACCGATAGCGTCGAGTGGGCATACATTGACGAAACCATTGATGTCGTGAATGATTTAAAAAACCAAGGCTTCGTCACTTGCGCCATCGAACAAGCTGA
>JAYUJV010000125.1:0-3474 GCA_043764975.1 Saprospirales bacterium | reverse complement strand
GTCAAATACGGAATGGCACGTGCATCATTTTTGGCAGCTATCAACTGTAAAAACGTTTCTTTGGTGTATTGCGCTTTGAAATTATCGGCTACGGAAAGGTAAAAATCGAGTTGATTTTTGCCATCAATCGCATCAATTGCATATAAGGAAAAACGCTGAACTTCTACAAATTGGGAAGTCGTCAAAACATTTTTCAGTGGTTCAATTGATTTTTGTGAACCAATTTTAGCCAACGAATTCGCCGTATATTCCAAATTATATTCATTTTTCGTTTTACTCAAAAAATCAAGTAAAGCATCTTCTACGACAGCGCGATGCGTTTTTATTTTTCCTAATAAACGAATTGCAGCATGACGTATTGAGTTATCTTTTGAAGGTAAATATGCTAATAATTGTTCTAAAAATGGGTCAAAATCAATCGAAATTTCTAATTCTGATAGACTTTGTAACGTGAAATAAACGACTGTATTTATTTTTTCAGTTTTTAAAAAATCAAAAACGCTAGTTACAATATCTTGCGTATCGTGTTTTGTAGCAATTTGCAACAACAAACGTAAAGCGTGAACACGATGCCAACTGTTTTTTGACTTCAAAAAAAGTTGTTTCAACGGCTCAATCGCTTCTACTTTATCAAAATTTGCAATTTCTTGATGCGCCAAAACCGAGATAGAACCTTCGCTCGTCCGCGAGCCATCGGGCAAGTCTATATATGAATTATCGCTCAGGCGTGCGAGTAAATCTTCGAGGTATTTTTGCATAAGTTACTAATTAATTTACACTGTTTTTACTTTTTGGGCTAATAATATTGACTTTTTTTTACAAACTCAACATTTTTCCTTAATTTTGCAAAAAAATAATACATTATGGCAAAAATAGCAATTGAAAAATATAAGTCTTTTGAAAAATGGAAGTCAGAAGAAGTTCAAAATGAATTTCATATTACTCGATTGTTTCAAGAACCACTTTTTTTATCAGATTTTTTAGCAAACCTTCCTGTTTTAAATGAAGTTGAAAAAAAAGCCATTGACGAATTGCAAGCGCAATTGTTGTTCATGGCAGATGTTTGGAATGAATACGATATGAGTATTTTATTTGTTGGACCGCTTTTTAATATCATCAAATCGCAGCAAATTAATTATCGTACTTTTTTCAATCATACGTTAAAAGGTATTTTAAATAATAAAGAAATTACGGGTCGAATAGACGGAATGTTGGCAAAAGGTCGTCAAATTCCACAATTACCCATTTTTTTTATACAAGAATATAAGCCCGAAAGTGGTCCAAATGGTGACCCACTCGGACAACTTTTGATAGAAATGGTCACAGCCCAAGCCTTGAATAATGAACCTGAACAAGCCATTTATGGTTGCTATATCATTGGTCGAAATTGGTTTTTTGTCGTTTTAGAAAAAAATAAATATGCGGTCAGTAAGGCGTATGACGCTACGCAAACAACTGTTTATGACATTATCAGTATTTTGAAAAAAATAAAAATAATGTTTGAGCAAAAAATCGGCTATGTAGCTGAAACGTAAAATTTCAAAACAACAATAATACATTATGGCAAAAATAGCAATTGAAAAATACAAGTCTTTTGAAAAATGGAAGTCCGAAGAAGTTCAAAATGAATTTCATATAACTCGATTGTTTCAAGAACCAACTTTTTTAGCAGATTTTTTAGCAAATCTTCCTGTTTTAAATGAAGTTGAAAAAAAAGCCATTGACGAATTGCAAGCGCAATTGTTGTTCATGGCAGATGTTTGGAATGAATACGACATGAGTATTTTGTTTGTCGGACCACTTTTTAATATCATCAAATCGCAGCAAATTAATTATCGTACTTTTTTCAATCATACGCTAAAAGGCATTTTAAATAATAAAGAAATTACGGGTCGAATAGATGGAATGTTGGCAAAAGGTCGTCAAATTCCACAATTACCCATTTTTTTCATTCAAGAATATAAGCCCGAAAGTGGTCCTAATGGCGATCCACTCGGACAGCTTTTGATAGAAATGGTCACTGCACAAGCCTTGAATAATGAACCCGAACAAGCGATTTATGGTTGCTATATCATTGGTCGAAATTGGTTTTTTGTGGTTTTAAAAGACAATGAATATGCCGTCAGTAATGTATATGTTGCTACACAAACCGCTATTTATGATATTGTAGGTATCTTGAAAAAAGTGCAAACGATGTTTGAACATAAGTTAGGTTTGTAGCTGAAATATAAATAAAACCGCTATTTTTATTCGAAAAGAATAGAAATAGCGGTTTTTCGTAATTATTGATTTAAATATACTCAATATCTGACTTCTTCAAATTCACTAAATCTTGGTACCCAATCAAAATATTCTCCTGAAAAATTACCATTTCCCATTAAATCCAAAGTTATTTCATTGCAAGTTTTGCCATTTACAGTTATTTGAATTGAATGATCAAAACAAACTTCTTCATCTATGAATTTACCAAAATTAAAAGCATGACCATCAATTAGTGTTAAAATATATTCATCAACTATTGCTTGCTGTTTTTCATCTAAACTTGCTAACAAATTATGTTTTTGGTTTAGGTGAGTTTTGTAAATGCTATCTCGAAAAGTGTTCACAACCCAACGGCCTAATATTTCAACTTCATCAATTAGAATTCTATTATTTTTTCTTGTTGCTTCTTCAAAGTGAAAAACTGTTGGCAAATCAAAAAACTTTGTTAACTGTCTAAACAATATTCCAACCCAATGTCCACTAATATTATTTGTATTTGATTTAAACTCAGCATAATCAATACATTCCATTGTTGAATAATTTGTTTTGCCATGCACATATTTCTCCTTTAAATTGAAACTCAATTTAAGAGAATTACAACTTTCGTCAGTATATAAGCCAATACACTTTGGTTTTCCAAAGTCTTTATACAATACTTTCAAAATATTATGAAAGTAATCACTTATTTCTTTGATTTCTATATCACTCATTTTTTAATTGAATTTAAGTTATTTTTGAAATTCCTAATCACACGCCAATGAACAATTGGCATCACTTTACTTCCCACTCAACATCAACAACGCGCTCAAAATTTTCGCCGTTTGCGGATCTTCGTCCACGAAAGGTAAGAAAATACGACCTCTTGCTTGTGTACTTACCGCTTCGACCACGAGCATTTCGCCACCAATACGATGCACCACACCGCTACCCAAATGCAACGAATATTTGTCGAGTTTGCCTTGTATGAAAACGTGATTTTCTTTAAATTCAAGGTTTTCAATTTTCAACAAACGCGCCGTTTCTTCCACAATAACTTTGCGAAGTTCCATTGTACTCAAACTTGCTTCAATGTCAATTCCGCCTACATTTGCGACACTTACAATGAGGTCAATGTCGCGCATAATTTCTGAAAAAATACGTGGTGGAATATCTTGTAATTTTACGTTATCTTGTTTTTTACGATGTATAAAATCCACATTATCAATAGTTGGC
>JAYUJV010000124.1:0-9866 GCA_043764975.1 Saprospirales bacterium | reverse complement strand
TCTCGGCTCAACCAATAATAAAATCAAAGGGTAGTAAGTGTCAATCATAGATTGAAACATTTACTACCCTTTTTGTTTTTTGAACAAAGCTAAATTCTATACTCAAAATTTGACTCTACGATGGTAAGTCCCTCCTTTGGAGGGATTTAGGGAGGTCTCTATTTTTTTAATTTCTTTCATTGTCCTTCTGCTCCGCCCACTTCTTTTCTAGTATTATAATCTGGCCAATTCCAAGACCAAATCGAGTACTCGTTTTGTGTAGTGACAAAGTTTTTACGCTTGCGGTCGAGCGCCTCGGCGAAGTCAATTTTAGGATTGTAAGACTCGCTCTCATACGAAGGCATTACATCTTGGTTTATTGATTGTAATTGTGCTTGATTTTGATACAAAATACCAAGGTTTTTATCAGAGATTGTATTGACCAAAAAATCGAGGTCTATGTTCTTGTTTTTAGCGTAAGCGTTGATGTTGTATTGCGTAATGAACTTATCCCAAGGCACAAGTGCCGTGAGTACCAATACCGCATAAATCGCCCAAGCCATGCGTACATTTACATAGAAAAGATTGCGTTTGTCGCGGATTTTGAGTGCCATAAACCAAAGACCTGCAAGTACCAAAATCAAGAAAATAAACACACCGATTCGCTTGTAAGCCAAACCAAATTGGTCGATATATTGCCAGTTTCGACAAGCCACCGTGAGTACCAAAAACGCATTTTGTGCCAACCAAGCATAACCTAAGTACTTGATTTTCTGATTGTTAGCCATAAAATTCACGCTTCCGCGAAATACATAATTCACGACAGCAATCGCCATTAAGATACTCACAATCAAGATATAAGTGCCTGAATGTACAAACTCTTTGAGTGCGCTCGAAGTGCGCGCCATATCCATTTTTCCCCACACATATACGATGTCCAAACCATTGTTGAAAAGCAAAAGACAATTGAGCGTAAGGAGCAAAACAAGACCACTTTTGTAGTGATGTAGCGTGCGTTCTTCGCTGTTGTTTTGCTCGTTGGCGTTGAGCGTTTCGCCGAATTTAGTGTAGCGCGAAAAGTCAATCATCGTATGATTCCAGAGTGCAGCACCTGTGATGACGATACCCATTATGAAAAAGAAAATACGCGCAAAATTCCAGTCGAATGATAACAATCTACCGATTTGTCCCCAAAATGTGTCTGAAATGGCCGCAAATTCTTGGTTTGTAAAATAGTAAATCATATAAAAAATTGGTACAATAAGCACCGATAACCAAATAGATGAAAACCCGTAAGTACGCTGTTTTTTACCACTTAATAATGAAGGGATTTTCATCAAAGATTGTAATGCTTGTATTGGTGCTTCAAAGAAATTGACGATATACATCAAAAAAGCGTACAAGATAAATCGCATGGCTGGTAATTGCGAAAGACCAACCAAAACGCCTACGCTCAAAAAATGTATCGCTTTGGCAATCAGTGAGTTATGTGTCACGACAAGTATAGCTGTGAACAACATACCAAAAGCTGCAAGTTGCACATTTCGCTGCGAAAAGGCATCTTTTCGGAGCAAATACAATGCGCCAATCAAGAATGTAGCATACACTAACACATTGAGGCCAAGTTTTTCGCACCAAAATATGACGCAGTAAATCAGCGCTCCCAGTAACACCAGAAACGAATTTAGAAGTTCTTTATTCATTTTTTTATGATTTTTTATGATTTTTTTATTGAAAATATTTTTAATGCAATTAAATAAATTGAGATAATTAAAATAATTTATTGAAAAGTAATATGTTATCAAAATTTACGCTCCGTTTGTAATCTACATTCTTTCTCCCTCCCTTTGGGAGGGTCGGGGAGGGCCACTGCTCTCCGTTTCTAATCTACATTTTTTCTCCCTCCCTTTGGGAGGGTCGGGGAGGGCCGCTGCCTAGTTTTGTTTCGTACTCTTCAACAACGCCTCCAAAGCATCCAAATATTCTGCAAAAGCGCTTTTGCCGAGTTCGGTGGCACTGTAAGTTGTGAGTGGTTTTTTGCCTACAAATTCCTTCCGCACAACGATATAATTTTCTTTTTCCAAGACCGTAATATGACTTGCCAAATTGCCATCCGAGAGCGAAAGCAGTTCTTTGACGGTACCAAATTCTACGGCTTCATTGACCATAAGCATGGACATGATGCCGAGCCGAATTCGATTGTCGAAGGCTTTGTTATTTAGGTTTTGAAATATATGTTTCACAATATTTATTTGAAAATTTATTTTATAAAATGCTGATTTTCAATTGTTTAAATTAAGTTTTAGCAACTATTTTACATCTTATCGAGTAAAGTGAAATCAATAAGACCTTACTTGAAATTTAGTATAATTTGCAATAAGCAATAGACAAAATTTGCCGAAAATCGTTGCTTATCGCCTTTTGTTTATTGCCTATTGAAAACGAAAAATATATTAAAATTCAATTCTATGGTTTTCTTGGCGAACGCTTTAATACTTGCATTTTTATACTTATTCACTCAACTTTCTATCGTACTTGAAGTACATCCACACGCCATATATGATGTGCGAGACACCGAAACCGAACACCCAAAGTATGAGTCCATGTCGCAACCAAAAGAGTCCGATACAACCTAAGATCAAGTTTGCAAATCCGAGATAAATGACATCGTGGAATGTATATTTACTGGCATTGAAGAGCGCCAAACCATAAAAAACAAGCGTGGCGGGCGCGATATACGCCAATTGACCATGATAAAGCAACGCCAAACAAAACACGCCACCACAGACCAACGGAACAACCATCTGAAAAAATAAACGCACCGAAGTTTTGTTATACAATTTTAGTCCTTGTCGATTGGCTTTTTGTTTCGTAAACAAGGTTGCAAAAACAGCAGCACAAACAGCAGTTCCGAGTCCATCGAGCATCAAAAAACGTGCATAGCCAACGCCCCAAGTTTGGGTTTGTTGTATTTGGTCGTAATATGCGACTTCGCCCGCAGCTTGGTTATTGTGTATATATAGGTAAGCGATGGTGGCGCCAATGAGCGCACAAACGCCAGCCGCAATACCCGAAAGTCCGCTAAGGCTCACAAATTTGCTCGAACGCTCCATCATGTTGCGGATTTCTTGTAGATCCCGAAGTTGTTCTTGTGTAGATGACATACTGAATTAATTATTTTAAAAAGTACTTTGAAATACAAAGTTACAATGTTTTATTAAATTGTCAAGTAATTTTGAAATAATATTTTTAAAAAATAATTTAAGTTTAAAAATATGTAAGATAAAAAGCTAAGTCTATATGTTATGATTGAGTGAAAACGTATATTTGCAGTCGTTTCAAATCAAATAAAAAAGTACAATGCGAAGCAAAATTTCAATCAAATATAAAATCAGAAAATTTTAGAACTAACAAGTATTTAAAAATTAACAATTAACAATTAAAATATATATAAAATGTTCACAATCAATATTTATGTACGATTTGCGCTGATTGCGCTGGGTTTAGTAGGCGGTATTGCGCTGAGTGCCACACAAGGATTTTGGTACGGTATTATTTTCATTTTGGCGGCAATCGTGTTGCTCGTCGGCTATTTTTTGTTGGGTACAATGAACTCTGCGGCACAGTTGATGCAGTTTGGCGACTTAGAAGGTGCTGCTAAAAGATTGGATTTGACCATAAAACCAGATTGGCTTTACCAACCAGTGCGTGGTAGTTTTTACCTCATAAAAGCAACTATGAAGCTACAAGCCAAACAACCCGACGAAGCCGAACCACTTTTGGTAAAGTCACTCCAAATCGGTTTGCCTTCTGACAACGAAACGGCGATGGTTAATATGCAGCTCGCCAGTATTGCAGCTCAAAAATCACAATGGGTAAAGGCAGAACAATATGTAAAAGTCGCAAAAACCTACAAAATCACTGAACCCGAATTGAAATCACAACTCGATCAGTTCTCGAAAGGCCTTGCTCAACGCGGACAGCAATCTACGATGATGATGCGCCACGGCATGGCAGGTGGTCGCCAAGGCGGTAGCAAACGCAGAACGCCTCGCGCGAGATAGTGTGAATTGGAATTTTATTGATGATAATTTATGATGAAGATTCGCAAAATCAAAGGCTAAATGATGGATTTTATAAAAAAGCTTTGTGGAAAAAAAATACCAGAAAGGTATATTGAAAATTCAAAGGGAGATTTTTATGTCGCGAATCAGGTTTGCATTGCTTGTGGCGCGCCAGAAGCCGAAGCCCCTAATCTAATTGAACACTCTAAACTTGAATTTGGACATTGCTATTTTAAGAAACAACCTCAAAATGAAGAGGAATTGGTCAGCGCAATAAGTGCAATGCAAGTTTCTTGTATTTCAGGAATTCGTTACGGTGGAAAAGATAAAATAATTCTTAAAAGGCTTTATGATTTGGGTTTGCAGCATGAATGTGACCATAAACTTTTAGAATAAACAATAAAAAAAGCATACTATGACGAATTCATAGTATGCTTTTTTTATGACCTAAAACTTATAATTGACTTGTAATCTTAGATTGGTAGGTAATACTCTGTAATTGGCGGGGCTAAATTCAATATAATTATCTATATTGGGAGTTGAGTCCTTTTGCCACATATTGCTTATTTTTTGCTCTAAAGTACAGCCAACTCCCCAATGTGAACTAAACCATTTGTTATAACTAACGAAAGCATTGACGTTGAATCTGGCAATGTTGTATGGATTGTTACTTGTAGTACTTGTTTTTTCTAATTTATAAAAAACTTCGGTAGCTGTTTCTTGTACCAATATAAATTTTGGTGTTTCTAAATAGCTACGTGCTATAATTGGTATTGAAAAGTTAGTTCCAAACGTTAAAGATGAGTTGAAAAAATTGTATCTCAATGCAAGCGGAATTGTAATATTTATCAATGTGTAGTCAGTCCCAATTTTTGTTACAGTCGTATTGCCAATTAAGGTAAATTTTTTGAAAGGTATTTCTTCAATCTTAATAGTATTATCTTTTACGCGGCTAATTTCGGTACGGTCAAAATCAACTTTCCCAAATTTATGTATTACGTTAAATTTCGAATAATCAAAGCCAAGACCATAAATCAAATCAAATTTTTGATTGATATTTTTTGTCAAATACACACCACCATGAAAAGATAAATCGAATTTTAATTTTAAAGAATCTACGGATTTAACTTTGTTTATGGATTGGACAATAAAAGTATCCTTACCTATTATTTCAAAACTTTTACTAGTGAAAGAGTAAGTAGTAGTTCCCGAAGTTTTCGGCATGGCAGTGTGACCAACGCCGAAATACAATTCTGCTTTTTGAGCAAAAAGTAGTGTATTGTCAAAGAGGGAAATAGCAAGTAACGTCGTTTTTTTCATATTTTATGATTGTGGTTGCGTACGTTTAAAAATTGTTTTTTATGAATAACATTCTAATCAAAAGCATCGAACACTAATGTGCAATACATCTAAATATTCCATAAAGTTAGATTGTTTATTTATTAAAAACTTGATTATCAAACTATTATCTTCATTATCTTCATTTCTTTAATTTTTTTAATTCAAAATTACGAAAGTCTATTTTTATAATCTTCATACCCAAAAGTACGGACAACTTGCGCTGTACCATCTTCTTTTTGAATACAAATACTCGGATGACCAATGCCATTGAAGGTGGTGGTTTTGACCATTGTGTAGTGAATCATGTCTTCAAAAATCATCAAATCGCCGATTTGTACGGCTTGCTCAAACGAATATTCATCCATAAAATCGCCACTCAAACAACTCATGCCGCCGATGCGATAAGTCGGTTTGCCTTCCACAACATCGCTTGCGCCAGTGATGGTCGGGCGATACGGCATTTCGAGGCAATCGGGCATGTGCGCCGTAAACGACACATCGAGCATGATGGTTTTTACGCCTTTATTGTCCACGATGTCGAGCACCGTAGCCGATAAATCGCCAGTTTGCCAACCGACGGCGCTACCAGGTTCGAGCGTCACTTTTAGGTTTGGATAGCGCGCCTTGAATGCCTTCAAAACCGTTATCAAATGCGCCACATCGTAGCCGCGTTTTGTCATCAAGTGACCGCCGCCCATGTTCACCCACTTCAGTTTGGGCAACCATTGACCGAATCGTTCCTCGAAAGAAACCAATACCTTTTCGAGGTCATAACTGCTTGATTCACAGAGTGCATGAAAGTGTAAACCTTCTACACCTTCGGGCATTTTGCCCTCAAAGTTTTCAATCGTCGTACCCAATCGCGAGCCTGGCGCACAAGGATTGTACAGAGCCGTTTCGACTTCCGAATACTCAGGATTGACACGTATGCCACACGATATTTTTTTAGGAAAAGCCGCCACTTGATCCTTGAATCGCTGGTATTGCTGCACCGAATTAAAGGTAATATGCGAGCTATAACCCATCACTTCCTCAAACTCGCGCGGGATATACGCCGCCATGTAGGTATGCGCACCGCTACCCATTTCCTCGTAGCACAAGCGCGCTTCGTTGATAGAACTGGCGGTCGCTCCTTTCAGATATTGACGCAACATCGGAAACGTACTCCACATCGAATAACCTTTGAGCGCCACGATGATGTCAATGCCAGCTTCGGTTTGCACGTGCTTCATCAATTCCAAATTTTGGCGCAATTTGGCTTCGTCTAATATGTAGCTCGGCACTGGAAAAAGTGAATGATTGATCATGTATTTTTTATTTATAGTGCGTTCAATCGGTAAATGAACGTGTTACAAGTGTGTTCAATTGGTAATTGAACGTGTTACAAGTGCGTTCAATTGGTAATTGAACGTGTTACAAGTGCGTTCAATTGATAATTGAACGTGTTACAAGTGCGTTCAATTGGTAATTGAATATGTTAAAATTATTGTATCGCCCAATTATCAATTGGCCGCACTTGAAAAACTATCTACACCTCCAAATCCACATCGTGCAACTCGACCCAAGGCAAACCCCATTGACCGATTTGCGCCATAAATGGATCTGGATTCATTTGCTCTATGTTGAAAACACCTGCGCCTTTCCACTCGCCAGTAATCATCATGGCTGCACTGAGCATAGCTGGAACGCCAGTCGTGAACGATACGCCTTGTGTACCAGTTTCTTTATACGCCACCTCGTGGCTACAATTATTGTAGATATAATAGGTCTTGTGTTTTCCGTCTTTGATGCCGCTAATACGACAGCCGATAGACGTCCAACCTGTATAGTTTTCGCCCAAATCGCCTGGATCTGGCAATACAGCTTTCAAAAATTCAAGTGGAATTATTTTTTTACCTTTAAACATTACAGGCTCGATACCAGCCATACCGATATTCTGAATCACGCGCAAGTGCGTCAAATATTCTTCGCCAAAGGTCATCCAAAAACGTGCACGACGTAGCGTAGGGAAGTGCTTCACGAGCGACTCTAACTCCTCATGGAAAATCACGAACGAATTTTTGGGCCCAATCTCTGGGTAATTAATAGGGAAACTTTGTGAGTGTGCAGGTATCTGAATCCACTCGCCGTTTTCGTAATAACATCCAGGTTGCGTTATTTCTCGTATATTAATTTCAGGGTTGAAGTTTGTTGCAAATGCTTTGCCATGGCTACCAGCGTTTGCATCAACGATATCGAGCGTATGGATTTCGTCAAAATGATGTTTTGCAGCATAAGCGGTATAAATATTAGTCTGACCTGGGTCAAAACCACAACCGAGCAAAGCCATCAAGCCAGCTTCTTTGAAGCGATCTTGATAAGCCCATTGCCAGCTATATTCAAATTTAGCAACTTCTTTTGGTTCGTAGTTTGCCGTGTCCATATAATGTACGCCAGCTTCGAGACAAGCGTCCATGATGGTCAAATCTTGGTACGGTAACGCGACATTTATGACCATAAATGGCTTAAATCGTTTTAATAATTTGACCAAAGCCGGAACGTCTTCGGCATCAATTTTGGCCGTTTTTATCTTGCGACCATAACGATTTAGTACGTCAGCTGCTATGCGGTCGCATTTACTTTTGGTACGACTCGCAAGCATAATTTCTGTAAATACAGCCTTGTTTTCAGCGCATTTATGCACCACGACTTGACCAACGCCACCTGCGCCAATAATGAGGACTTTTGCCATTTTAAAAGTATTGTTTTTATTTTAAAAGTTAGATATTTTTATTCAAAATCAATGGATTAAACTAAATTTTGAAACTATTGGTTCTTTTTTTTAGTTAATTATATATTAATTTATTAAAATGCAAAGGTAACTATTGTTTTCTAAATAAAAAACCTATATATTTGATGTCACAAACCGTTATAAATAAAATAAAAATAACAACCACATATAATTATTACTTTAATTTGAAATAATTTTTACTATGTCACGTATAAAAGAATCTTCAATATTTCGTATTTTACAAAATGCTTTACAAAACAATGAAACTGAGCTAAATTCAGTTGATAAATCGCGTAGGCAATTTGTAAAAAACAGCAGTGCAGCATTATTTTCAACACTTTTGTTGCCACAATTCAATTTTAGTGCCAATCATCAACCTCGTGTCGTAATCGTAGGTGGTGGTATTGCTGGCTTATCAACCTTGCATACACTCAAAAAAGCAGGAATAAGTGCCAAACTTTATGAAGGCTCAAACCGTCTTGGAGGTCGAATACTCACGTCACAAAATTTGATAGGTGAAGGTACTTATTCGGAACTTGGCGGTGAGTTTATCGACGAGTCACACACTGATATGCTTGCACTCATCAAAGAATTTAACCTTTCATTGTTAGATACAAAAAAAGGAGATACGCATGAGGAGTTGAAGTTGCATTTTGGCGGCCAATTGTATTCTATTGAGCAGTTGAAAACGGCGCTAAAAAGCCTTGCGCCGAATATCCAAAAAGACATCAATAACATACCCGAAAACCTGAATTTTCAGAATTTTGGATCTTCAAAGCTGATTGATAACGTTTCTATCGAAAGCTATATTAATAGCTTGAACACTGAAAAGTGGGTAAAATCATTACTTACGATTGCCTACGAATCCGAGTATGGCATTGCTGCTGGCGATCAATCTTGTCTGAACATGATAACGATGCTCAATCCCAATAACGGTACGCTATTCACAGACGAACGCTACAAAATACAAGGTGGCAATCAGTCTTTGACCGATTCGATGTCGAATAATTATAAGAGCCAAATCCATACTGGATATGCTTTAAAGGCTATTAATAAAAGAGGAACTGCTTACGAATTGTCGTTTGAGGGCAATGCCGAAGTCGTAAAAGCTGACTTTGTAGTGTTTGCCATTCCGTTTACTAAATTGCGCCAAGTAGATTTTAATAAAATAGTGTTGCCAGATTGGAAACAAAAAGCAATACAAAACCTATCGTATGGCAACAATGCCAAATTAGTGATGGGTTATACCGAACATATATGGCGCAAATCTCAGTACAGCGGTATGATACTCAGCGACAACGGCGTCCAGTTTGGTTGGGATAGTACTTATATGCAGAACAAAGATAGTGATGCGGCAGGTTACACAGTGTTTTTGGGTGCAAAAGAGGCCACAAAGTTGGCTGAATCTACTCCTTTGGCGCAATCAAAAAAGTATTTGACAAAAATTGAAACCTTAATACCTGGCTCCGAAAAAATGCACAACAACAAAGCTGCTCGTATGTGTTGGGGCAATTATGCTTGGAGCGAAGGCTCGTATTCGGCTTACAAATCTGGACAATGGACAACGATACGTGGAGCAGAACAAATACCTGTGGACAATATGTTTTTTGCAGGTGAACATTGTAGCCGCGACTTTCAAGGCTTCATGAATGGTGGCGCACAAACTGGTCGAGAAGCCGCAGAAGCCATTTTGAAAAAAATAGCTTAGGCAA
>JAYUJV010000123.1:0-3480 GCA_043764975.1 Saprospirales bacterium | reverse complement strand
CCATCATATATCTCGCTGCTCTGGAATATAAAACCATACTCTTTGCAGTGACCAGTTACTTTCTTAAAAAAATCTTCTTGTGAAATTGCCATTACGTTATCTATTGTGAAATGAAATTGGCACGTTTTGTTACGTACTTGATTCTATACGAAACTTTTATGCCAAAAGTTCGGCAAAAATAACGCTTTTTTAAAAACTATTCACGATAAAAAAAATCAATCTCTTTTTTTATGTCCAAAAAAGAAATATTAAAGCCTTATTTTGACAAAATAAAAATTGTTCATTTTGTAAATAATTGATTATTAACAAATTAAAAAAATATTTTATCATAAATTAAAATTTTATTATAAATGTATCTTGAAATAAAAAATGAAGCAAAACGAAATATTGCTTGTATTCGTTCAAAATAATTTACTTTTGTAATGAAAAATCGAATATTCAAGCAGCTGAGTTATGCTGTGTAGCATAAAGGTTTTACCTTTTTTCATTTTATTACCACGAAGTGGTTAAACATTAATAACCTTCAGTGAAACTGAGGGTTATGTAAATATAACATTAGCCACAACCACGAAGTGGTTGAACGTGTACTGATATTAGTTTGTAGATAATCGTTCAACCACTTCGTGGTTGTTTCTAATCTTGATTTATTATCCCAGTTTCACTGAGATTTATTAATCTTCAATCCCTTCAGGATTACGCTTAGTATTTCCTTTTTTATAAATATAGACTTTGATATAGCTGCTAATATGTGATTAAAAACGAATAAAAAATATAATATGTCAGAAAATACACAAACGCCCAAGTCGGTTTCGGCTTCGCGCACCACGATTACGGAATTGATGATTCCTGCTTATGCCAATTTTGGCGGCAAAATACATGGCGGTATTTTGTTGTCGCTCATGGATAAAGTTGCGTATGCTTGCGCGGCCAAACACGCGGGCGGCTATTGCGTAACGGTCTCTGTCGATAACGTGGATTTTCGTGCGCCAGTAGAAGTCGGCGATTTGGTTTCGCTGCAAGGCTCTGTGAATTACGTTGGGCGTAGCTCTATGGTTATCGGGATTCGGGTCATTGCCGAAAATATCGAAACTGGTGCTACAAAACATACCAACACCTCTTATTTTACGATGGTGGCCAAAGACAAAACTGGACAACCGCGCGAAGTACCAGCTTTGCTTCTGGAATCTACCGATGAGGTGCGCCGATTCATGGAAGCCATGAAACGAAAGGAACTCAAAGCACAATATAAAGACGAGTTTGACAACGAAAAAAGCATACTCAAAGCGCAACAAGACTTGAAAGTATTGGCTAGCGAACGATGTGTGTTGGGTTTTATGGCCAATTAATAAAAAAGTAACTTCTTAGCCATTCATCGAAAAGAGTTGAATTTTATAAACTTTGTTTAATATTGAGTATAATTTGCAATAAGCAATAAGTAATAAGCAAATTTTGCCAATTGTATATTGCTAATTGGCACTGACAATGCTATAAAACTATAAATCTATTTATTGCTCAAATAATGCCTAAGTAGTTACCAATAATATTTGCTATCTTTGAAAACTAAATAATTATTTTATGCAAAACGAAGATTTACAAGCGCTTTTAGACCGAATCCAAGCACTCGAACGACAACAGTTCGACTTGAAATTGGCGATAGATGCCGTAAAAATACAAGCGCGCAACTTGTCAAAACCAACAAGCGAAAGCAGCGAACCAACCTTGATTGCGCCAAAACCTGCGCAACCTACACCAGAAATGGTACGTCCAACGCCGATGCCTACGGCGTTACAACCGCCAGTTGCAAGGCCAGTAGTACCAAAAAAATCATCTGATTTTGAACGGTTGATTGGCGAAAACATCGCGAACAAAGTTGGTATGGCCATCATTGTGCTCGGCGTGGCGATTGGTGTAAAATACGCCATCGACCACGAGTTGCTCAGTCCATTGATGCGCATTGTGTTGGGTTATCTGACTGGCGTGGCGATACTCGGCGTTTCGATGCGTTTGCGTAAGGATTATTTTGAGTTGAGTGCGGTGCTGCTGAGTGGCGCGCTGGCTATTTTTTACTTCATCACGTTTTTTGCCTACGATTATTATCATTTGTTTCCACAATGGCTTGCTTTTTTGATGATGGTTTTGGTCACGGTTTTTGCAGCCGTTTCGGCCTTGAATTACGACAAAATGATTATTGCCATTGGCGGTATGGTGGGCGCTTATGCCGTTCCGCTGTTGTTGAGTTCGGGTGCGGATCGCTCTTTGGAGTTGTTGGCGTATGTCTTGATGATCAATGTCGGTATTTTGTATCTTTCGTTCAAACGCAACTGGAATATCTTGTATTATTTGGCGTTCGGCTTCACGTGGCTTATCTATTTTGGTTGGTATGTTACAGCATCTAACAACCATGAGTACTTAGCTTTGCTGTTTTCGAGTTTGTATTTTGCCTTGTTTTATACCGCTTTTATGGTTTATAAAGTTATTCGCAATCAGCAATTTAACCATACAAATATTTTTATATTGGCCATAAATGCTTTGTTTTATTATGGAGCTGGTATGCTTATAATATCACAAATGCCCAATGGTAACGATTATACAGGACTATTTACGCTACTCAATGCTGTTGTGCATTTTGGCGTGAGCCGCATGATTTATCAGCGACAATTGGCCGATAAAAGTTTGTTTTTATTGGTTTCGGGCTTGGTTATTTTGTTCGTTACGTTGGTTTTTCCGGTCCAATTCAGTGGCTTCAAAGTCACGATGTTTTGGGCAATGGAAATGGGTTTGTTGTATTTTATTGGGCAAAAACAAGGTATTTCGGCTTATAAAAAGTTAAGTTATCCATTGATGCTACTAACGTTGGGTAGTTTGGTTTCGCTTTGGTCAGATTATAACAGTTACGATCCTTACAACACCAGCTATTCGACGTTCGTAACACCAATCTTGAATAGTATGTTTTTTAGTACAGCGATTACGTTGGCTTCGTTTGTGTTTATGTTTTGGACTTATAAAAAATACAACAAAGCCGAAAATCAAGCAAATGGTTTTGAGCAACTGCTATTGAACAATATTGTGCCAGTTGTAATCGTAATTTTATCTTTTTTCTTATTTTATAACGAAATAGGTACTTGTTTTGACCAAGCCTATACCAGTATGAATACGGTTGGAAATTTTTCAATTATTTATGATTACAAATCGGCTGTGTTGCTTATTTATACAATGCTGTTTGTCAGTATTTTAAATATCTTAATAAAAAAATATACGCCAACAACTATTTTCATAAACGCATTGAGTTTATTAAATCTTTGGACAATCTTGATATTCATAACGAAAGGTTTATCGGCGCTAAGTGCCTTGAAATATAGCTACTTTTACCCTTCGGATATTTATACATTGAGCATATTGGCGCTCGTGATTCGATACGTTGCGCTCGCTGTATTGGCGTTTATGATTTATACATTTTATAACGTTGCGATGCCGTTTTTT
>JAYUJV010000122.1:0-3487 GCA_043764975.1 Saprospirales bacterium | reverse complement strand
AATATTCAAAAAATGGCGAAACTTACGAACCACTTGCGAATATAGTTGCGGTAGTTGGCGAAAATCATTTTGAACATATTGCACCAAATTTTGGCTCAAATTATTATCGCCTCACAAAGGCAAACGGTGTGACCACCAACAAAACAGTATTGGCTACTACAATGCTCGAATTACAGACCAACGACGATGTTTCCTTGGCACCAAATCCAGCATCGAGCGACACAAAATTGAGTTTCGTTGCGCCAAAAGACGGCCAAGCATATATTGATGTATTCGACGGCGAAGGTTCTTTGATGCAACACCATTTTGTGAAATCAGTGGAAGGTACAAACGCATTTATGTTGCACGTAGGCGAGTTAGAAACTGGCGTTTATTTTGTGCGCATCACGCAAGAAGGAAAACAACAACAGACGATTTCGTTGATGAAGCAGTAAGATTATATTCTCAACCCTTCAAGGGTTTTAAGATAAGTTTTAGGATAAAATTATAAGATTTTTTCATCATAAGTTTTTTAAGTTTTAAGTTTTTAAGTTTTAAGTTAGGTTAGTACTTACTCCGATTTCCTTTAATTATTTAGCTCCCAAGTTTAGAGTAATTGATAAATTGAGTATAGAAAAGGTTAGGTGTTGTCGGCGTGAGTTGGCAACACTTTTTTTATGCAAGTCATATATTGAGCCGCAATAGCTGGCGTCAAATACGGTTCAGAACGTTGATTGACATAGTGTTCGTCCACTTTTTGATTGATATTTTCGGTCAAAAAAGTTACTAGATTTGTAGCATTTTGTACTAAATTATTTTCTACATCTAAACTCAAAAAATAAGGATAATCGTCAAAAAATGCCTTGAAAAGATCGTTTTTTTGATAATTGACATGAATAATCGGTTTGCCAGCGCGCAAATAATCCACCGCTTTACTCGGCAATTGAGCCGTTGTCATGTTGCCGATATTGAGCAAAAAATCAACTTTTTGCATGCAAGCAGCAACCGCATTTCTATCCAACAATCCGTGACACGTGACACGTGGCACGTTGTTTATTTTTTGTAAAAATGTAGCATTTATATTGCCAAAAAAATGTAATTGCACGGTTGAGGCTTCGAGTTCAAAACGCTGCTGAAAATGTTCCCAAATTTGCAACAACGCATCTGGTTCGCGCGTGTTAGGATAAAAACTACCGAAATACGCGACGTGTATTTTATGTTCATCGAAATGAACCAACTCCGAACTTTCGTTTGACGTTTCGATGTTGAGTAATGGCGGAATTACGGCTATTTTATGCGCCAATTGAGGCGAAAATTCAAAATACTTTTGTTTCGTTTCTTCTGTCGTAACAGTCAGACAATCAACGAGTTGTAAGATTCGTAAATCTTCTTTTTCATTTTTTTGTTTATACAAAAATTGACTTGAACTAAGCGCACTTTTTTGCAACGAAAATGGATCACCGAAATCGGCTATAAAAGCAATATCAGGATATTTCGTTTTCAAAAAAGCCCCTACTCTACTCGCCGTAAACGGCAACGAAACTGAAATCATAACATCTGGTGCTTCGGTTTCGATAATCGAAATGCCTTTTTTACAAGCTGCGTTATACCAAATTGCGGCATCATCGGGCCAAACCAATTTACGCCAAATTTTGTCATTCAAAAACATCAAAACGGTATTGAGTTTGCTCGCTTTCGGCTGACCGCTATTGGCCACGCCTTTGTGCGTTTTACTTGGCAAAAACGAATTTACAAACTCTTTCAGACCAGACAATCCAACCCGATGCACCCGAACGCCAGCCTCTATCGCTTCCGAAATCGTACCTTTCGGCTTCGCTGTCAGCACTTGCACATCATGCCCAGCTTGCGCCCAATGCTCCGCCAACACGCGCCAACGATGCGCACGCGGATGTATATAAGGCGTATATTCAGAAATGATGATTAATATTTTATAACTATCTGACATATAGTCTTTTATAATGGTTTTAACCCTCAGAATTGAAACTTTAGTTTCAATAAATTTGTGTAATTCAACTTTTTTATCTACGATTCGTGTAATTCGTTAATTAGAATGAAATTCGTGTTAAAAATACTCTTCATTTGAAACGAAGTTTCAAATCAAATATCATTAAGAAACGTAATTTACATTTCATTAAACACCGCTAATATTCTTATAAATCTTCGCTAATACCTTTGCACTTTTTTCTATATCGTATTCATTTTCAACGTGTTGTATTGTATTTTTGCTATACCATTGATATTCGACATTGTCCATAGTATAAAAAAGACCAATGTTTTTCGCCAACGAATCCACGTCTTTTTCGGGACTCAAAAGCCCAGTTTGACCGTGCAAAACCTCCGAAGGAATATCGCAATGCGTGGTACTGATAATCGGCAAACCTTGCGATTGCGCATTGAGCAACACAATTGGCGCGCCGCCTTCGCAATCGCGCGCATCGCTGTAACAACTTGGGTGTATGAACACATCATATTGGCTCAAAAACGCATTAAAATCTGACTTCACAAAATCTTTGATGTCCACAAAATCGCTCAATTTTTCTTCGGCTATCAACGCCACGATGCTATCGTAATAATCCGAATCCGCGCGTTCGCCAACCAATGTAAGGTGCATGTTTGGACACGTTTTGAGTACTTTCGCAAATGCTTTTATGGTATAAATAATACCTTTTTTAGGCAAAAAAGAAGCCGCTTGTACAAGCGTCAATTGATTAGCTTTTTTTTCTTTTACATTGACAATCAATGATTTATTAATTTTTAAACCTAATTTTACAACGTGTAATTTTTCACGGGCGCAACCCATATCGTGAAGCAATTGCACACCATGTTCGCCTTCGCAAATGATGGCGGCGGCTTGCTCAAAAAGCCTTGCATATAAGACCTTATAATGCGGCTTTATGAACAATAAATGCTCATAATCGTAACCATAAAATGAAACCACAAGCGGCAAATTCAATGACTTCAAAACAGGCAAATAATGACAAGCCACATTTGCAAAATGCGCGTGTACGACGTCTATTTTTTTATGTTTTATTAATTTTTTTAAAAAATATTTAAACACAAAATGCTTATTGAGTTTAAATATAAACGTCTGAAACCACGAAATAGTCCACTCATCTTTCAAGTCCGAAATGCCCAAAATTTGATTCAAAGGACTATGCACAAACTCGAATCGAGGATTGTAAAAACGATTGCGGACGTACAAAGGCGCTGCTACCACGACCTCCGTTTCGGGTGTTTCGGACATCAATAAATGCGCCCAATTCATGGTCGTATTTAGGTATTTATCGAAAAGATGAAGGACGCGCATTTTTATTTTTTGAACAAATAAACAAGAAGTCTTTGAAATCTAATAGTTTTCTCTTTTTTTTGTCTCAAAATTAGATATTTTTTTACAAAAATGAACCATAAAGCGCGTTATAAATTACTTTCCGAAACCCAATCGCTTCCGATTTTCATGCAACCTTGGTGGCTCGATGCCGTTTGCGGC
>JAYUJV010000121.1:0-1267 GCA_043764975.1 Saprospirales bacterium | reverse complement strand
TGAGTAAGAAGCCCACCCCAGCCCTCCCAAAGGGAGGGAGAAAAATAAACAAAAAAGCTATGATTTTATCATAGCTTTTTTTGTTTATCAAGAATACTAGAATAAAAAAATTACAAGTTGCTTTTGCTAATTGGAATCTATTTATCTTTGTAAAAAATATTGAAATGACGCTTTCAGAATTGCTAAAAAATACGAATTTACGAAATTTCATTACTACCCGAATTTCGTTTGCGATGTGTTTCAATATGTTGAATACCGTCATCAGTTGGCAGGTTTTTGAACTGACTGGCAGTTATTGGGCATTGGGCTTTGTTGGCTTGGTCGTTATAATTCCTTACGTAATCACTTCGCTATTTAGTGGATATATAGCCGATACAAGAGATCGAAAAACAATTATTATATTGTGTTTGTTTTTTTATGCAATATGTAATTTTGTTTTATTCGTGATGAACGCTTATTATAAAGATGTATTGTTGGATTTAGGCATTCGCGTTATTTATTTTATATTGTTCATAACAGGTATTATTCGAGGCTTTCAAGGTCCATCACAATCTGCTTATGTGGCGCAATTAACTGGTTCGGAAAAGTATGCAGAAGTTGCGACTTGGCTGACGCTGACTTGGCACATTGCATCGGTTGGTGGCCCTGCAATTGCAGGTTTGATTTATAGCAAATACGGTGTTTCGGCGGTTTATAGTGTTATTTTTATTTTGTCGGTTACGGCTCTTATATTTGCTATATTGTTGCCAAAAACACCGATTCCAATACAAAATAAGCAAGAAAGTATTTTTGAGAGTCTATCCAAAGGCTTTGGTTTTGTTTTGAAAAACCAAATTATATTGGGTGCAATATCATTGGATATGTTCGCCGTTTTATTCGGTGGTGCGGTGGCACTGATTCCTGCATTTACGAAAGAAATATTGCTATCTGGACCCGAAATGCTAGGATTTTTGAGGGCTGCACCTGCCGTTGGAGGAATTTTAGTTGGCTCGTATTTGACGCAACATCCGCCAACGCACAACGCTGGTCGAAAATTATTGTGGTGTGTAGCAGGTTTTGGCGTTTGTACCATTATCTTTGCATTGTCAAATAATTATTATTTATCGTTATTGGCATTGGCTGGAACTGGCGGCTTTGATAACGTAAGTATGGTCATAAGAGGTACGATTTCGCAACTTTATACACCCGATGATATGCGCGGTCGTGTGAGTGCCGTAAATGGTATTTTCATCGGCACATCCAACGAATTGGGTGAGTTTGAAAGCGG
>JAYUJV010000120.1:0-3500 GCA_043764975.1 Saprospirales bacterium | reverse complement strand
GCGACGTACAGATGTTCGTGAATAGCCCTGGTGGTAGCGTAATTGACGGCATGGGTATCTATGATACGATGCAATATATCACGCCAGATGTAGCGACAATTTGTACTGGTATGGCAGCATCAATGGGTGCAGTGTTGCTTTGTGCAGGCGAAAAAGGCAAGCGTACAGCATTGCCACATAGCCGCGTGATGATTCACCAACCGCTTGGTGGTATGCAAGGTCAGTTCAAAGACATGGAAATTTCTTATAACTTAATTAAGAAATTGAAATTGGAGCTATATACTATTTTAGCGAATCACACTGGCAAAACAGTGGATCAGATAGAAGCAGATTGCGATCGCGACAATTGGATGACATCACTCGAAGCCAAAGAATATGGCTTAGTAGATGAAGTATTGGAGCGCAAAAAAGCATAATCATGTTTTTCAGAAAGGCAGGGTTTTAAAATCCTGCCTTTTTTTGTGCGCTATGCTAAGATAATGTTTTTATTGTTTTTAACATTTTTCCACATTTCTCAACAATTTGTGGATAACTATGTGGAAAATGATTTTTATATTAAATAAAAATTTATACCTTTGCAGTCCAATTAAAAAAGCACATTGAGAGAGAACATTTTTTAATATCTATTTTTTATTTAATTTATAAATAATTGAATAACAGATATTTAAAAATTCAATAACTTTTTTTTAAAATAATTATAGTAAAAAAACTTACCCATGCGTAGTAAATTTAAGGACAAAGAACTTCATTGCAATTTTTGTGGCCGTGAAGAAAGCGAAGCCATGATACTGGTCACAGGTCTGGAAGCGCATATTTGTGAGGCTTGTGTGGAGCAAGCTCAAAACATTATTGTACAAGAGTTGTATAACAATAATGCCGATGCTGCGCCGAAATCAAAGAAGAATCAACTCACCAAAAAAGGCTATAAATTACCGAATGCCACAACACCTGCTGTGTTGAAAGCACACCTCGACAATTATATTATTGGGCAAGATGATGCCAAAAAAGTGATGGCTGTTGCTGTATATAATCACTACAAACGCCTTGCGCAACTCGGCAAAGAGAGCGAAAATGATGTCGAAATCGAAAAATCTAACATACTGTTTGTAGGTCGAACTGGCACTGGCAAAACCCTTTTGGCAAAGACCATCGCTAAGTTTCTCAACGTACCTTTTGCTATCGTGGACGCAACGGTGTTTACCGAAGCTGGCTATGTAGGCGAAGACGTGGAAAGTATTTTGGCGCGTTTGCTCCAAAACTGTGAATATGATGTACAAGCTGCCGAACTCGGTATCGTATATATAGATGAGGTGGACAAAATCGCTCGCAAAGGCGACAATCCATCTTTGACGCGCGACGTGAGTGGCGAAGGCGTACAACAAGGCTTGCTAAAGATGCTCGAAGGCAGCGAAGTGAGCGTACCACCTTATGGCGGTCGCAAACACCCTGAGCAAAAAATGTTGAAAGTCAATACTGGCAACATCTTATTTATCTGTGGCGGCGCGTTCGATGGTATCGAGCGACACATCGCTCGCCGTATGAATACACAAGTGATTGGGTATAGCAACGAAGGCAAAAAACAAATAGACCGCGAGAATTTGTTGCAATACATGACGCACCAAGACATCAAATCTTTTGGATTGATACCTGAACTTTTGGGTCGTTTGCCAATCTTGACGCACCTCGAACCACTTGATGCTACAGCCTTAAAACGCATTTTGTCTGAACCCAAAAATGCAATCTTGAAGCAATATATGCGTATGTTCGAACTTGAAGGCGTGAAATTAACGGTAAGCGACGAAGCACTTGAATACATCGCCGAAATTGCGCTCGAATACAACCTTGGCGCACGTGGGCTTCGCTCTATCTGCGAAACCATCATGACTGATGCGATGTTCGAAATGCCTTCAAATCGCCATCAAAAAGAATTTAATATAGACCTCGATTATGCGCGAGCAAAAATAGAAAGAAGCAAATTTTCCGTCATGGGCAAAGCTGCCTAATAATTTTTTGATACGCGTTTTATAAAATAAAAAAGCCGTTCGTGATGTTCACGAACGGCTTTTTTGTTTTTAATATTTTTAATTATTTTGATAAAAAATCATATTTTTGTATTTTAAAACATTTAAACAAAACGTAACAACTTAGCCATTCATCGAAAAGGGTTGAATTTCAAGACTTTGTTTATTGTTCAGTATAATTTGCAATAAGCAATAAGCAAATTTTGCCGAAAATCGTTGCCTTTTGCTAATTGTTCATTGCTAATTGAAACTGAAAGTACTAAAGGCTTCAAATTTACTGTTTACTTGAATAACACCTAAGTATTTACAAATAAAAACATAAGATGTTCAAAATCAACGATTTAATACATATTCATAAACCTTCGGGCAATATTTTCAAAATCTATGATGTGAAGACATACTGGATTCCGAAAGGAGAAGGCGAAAACTTGAGTGAAGAACCTAAAGACATTTCTAATTACAATATTTCTATTATTTTGCATTACCATTTGTATTCAAACAGCACAGGAAAAATATTGAATGTAAACGACCCAACTTATTGTGGCGTTCGCTTTGCTCATCTTTTCGATAAGCAAAAGTGTTTGGCCGCGCATCAAAAAAAGATTGACAAAATAAAAAGTCAAGTAACATTGTCTGAACAAGATGAAAAAGAAATATCAAAAATAGAAAGTTATATGGCACAAGTAGAAAAAAACTTGTGGTAAATTAAGGAATGATTCAAAAAATAATATACCCGATTTTTATACCGATAAAAAGCGCCCAATTTTCGCATTGAAAATTGGACGCTTTTTTATTAACAATTCATTGTTATTTAATTTCTGGTTAGTTTCACAGATGTACAAATAACTGGTTTGCAACAATTGGAACTGGCAACCAATTCGACAGGACAACATTGTCCAATAGCACAACCGCCTACGTTATTGGAGGTATAAGTATAAACGCCAATTTGGGTAGCGGTATAAGTTGTGCCTATTGCACCTACGATATTTGTACCATTCCGTTGCCATTGAATATTGGTTAGTCCAGTATTTGATGTTTCTAATTTGTAAGTATCGCCTGGGCAAAAATCATAAGTTATATTTTTAACTACAACCGATAAATCAAAACTCAATACTTTTGTACAATAGTTATCTGTAATCGTTACAGCATAAGTGCCATCAGATAAGCCAGACAAATCTTTTGTAGTTGCTCCGTTTGACCATTTGAAATTAGCAGTCCCATTCGCGCCTATAACTGTCAAGTTGATAGCGCCATCGTTATTGCTACACGAAGGTTGCGTTATCAAATTATTAGCATCAAGGGTGCAAACTAATGCGCTACAAGTAGCAGGTGGATTAACTTGAATATTTAATAACTTACATTCAATGTTCGTTACATCAGTTGTAACTATCCAGCATAAAAAAACTGGAAAAAGTATGTAAAAAAGGTTTATATTTACATTTATAAATGACAAAGAGCAAAAAAATACAAGAATTAGAA
>JAYUJV010000119.1:0-1267 GCA_043764975.1 Saprospirales bacterium | reverse complement strand
TTGAGCCAACGCGATAGTTATTTGCATTTGTATCAATATAACACAAATGGCGACCTCGAAGTCGCTTACGATACGTTCAGTTTTCCGATAACAGAAGTGCTAGGTTTTAGCTCGGATGCTAAGTTTTTGTACTTCACGACACCTTACGAATTTCAGATTGAGCAACACGCTTTTGAACTCAATATTTCGACTGGCAATATTCGTCCTTTGACGCGTAATGGCGGTTGGCATAACGTAAAAATCAGTAAATCAGGTCATTACGTATTAGATAATATGTCAAGCCAAACTCGTTTTTTAGATACTAGATTGTATGCAAGCGATAATACAGCCGAAATAAAGACAATTTTATCGCTTGAGAATCCTTTGAAAGATTACAAAACTGGCGAAATTTCGTTGGTGCGCTTAAAGACAAAAGAGTATGCTGAGGAACTTTTTGCACGCGTCATAAAGCCTGCGGATTTTGATTCTAAGAAAAAATATCCAGTTTTGTATTACGTATATGGCGGCCCACACGCGCAACTCGTGCAAGATAAATGGAACTTAAATGCCGATATGTTTTTGATGTATATGGCCTCGCAAGGTTATGTGGTGTTCACGGTCGATAATCGCGGTTCTGGCAATCGCGGCTATGAGTTTGAGTGCGCCACGTATCGAAACTTGGGCGTAAAAGAAATGGAAGATCAGCAAATTGGCATTGATTATCTGAAGGCTTTGCCGTTTGTGGACAGCACTCGCATGGGTTGTTTTGGTTGGAGTTTTGGTGGTTTTATGACTACGAGTATGATGCTCAAAAAGCCTAATGTTTTCAAAGCAGCCGTTGCTGGAGGTCCTGTTATTGATTGGAGTATGTACGAAATTATGTACACTGAACGCTATATGGATACGCCAGAGCAAAACCCAAAAGGCTACGAAAATGCCAATTTATTGAATTATGTAGAAAACCTAAAAGGACGATTGTTGATCATACATGGCTTAGAAGATGATACGGTTTTGCCGCAACATTCGGCTGCTTTCGTCAATAAATGTATCGAAAAAGGCGTTTTGGTTGATTATTTTCCTTATCCAAATCATCCACACAATGTACGCGGTAAAGACAGAATCCATTTGTATAAAAAAATAGAAGATTATTTTAAGCGGAATTTGTAAGACCTCCCCAACCCTCCCAAAGGGACAATGCTATTAAGTTAGGAAGAGTATTGTTATGATTTATCTAATTTTGAAGCTGAATAAAGTTAAAAGTATTCAAAAAGAAAGAAATATCAATTTT
>JAYUJV010000118.1:0-1273 GCA_043764975.1 Saprospirales bacterium | reverse complement strand
CCGCCATATTCTGAAAATTGCTTCCGTTTGATGGACCATTGTGGCAAATTATGGAACAGCATCCAAGGAATACACATAAAAAAAGCGTTGAGCATATTGGCAATAATGCCAGGCACGAAGGCGGCATTGCAGACCCAAAACGTACTCAATATATTCCACAACAAGAGCGCGTGATAACTGTAACGCAACATTTGCATCGTCGATTTACCTTCTTTTTCACGTATGTCGCGCTCGATCATGAGCAACGGCACGAAGGCGACAAAAAGACATGGCGTAAAGGGCATGTCGGGAAAACCCAAATACAACAACACGCCACTCAACGTCGCCAAACCCAATCGTTTGAGTTCGTAACGCTTAAAAGCTAGCGCCAGCCAAACACCCCAAAGCGATGTAAACAATAGCATCGGCCAATAACCCCAAAAGCCATCGCTCGGCATATTGTGCGCCGCGATGGCTGCCAAGATAGCAAATATCAATAGCGCTCCAAATCGAATTTTATTTATCATCATTATTTTAAAAAATATTTTATTTTAAAATATAAAATACTTGTAATCAGTTATTTATAAAATATAAGTAACAACTATGTATTGTCAAGAAGGCAGTAAAATTTATTGTTAAAGGATTTATTCGTTTCAATCAGCAATAGACAATTGGCAAATTTTGCTTATTGCAAATTATACTAAATTTTAGCAAAGTCTAATAAATCACACTCCATACGATGAATAATAAATAGTTACAAATCATTAATAATTTTCCCTTCGCAAACACCAAAACCGACTCGAATATCGTCTTTGACAGCAAAGCCACTCATGATTACGGTATCGCCATCGTTGATGAATCGGCGTTCGCTGCCATCGGGCATTGGGATTGGTTTTGTGCCTTTCCAAGCCAATTCGAGCATAGAGCCGTAGCTGTCTGGCGTAGCGCCGCTGATTGTACCCGAAGCCATCATGTCGCCAATCCGGACGTTGCAGCCATTGACAGTATGATGCGCAAGTTGCTGAATCATACTCCAATACATATATTTAAAATTGGAATTAGATATAATCGTAGCTTCGCAGCCTTCGGGCGCAATGGCAACCGAAAGCGCAATGTCGTAATTTTGATTACCGTTTTGTTGCAAATAAGGTAAAGGCGCGGGCGATTGTGCTGGGCTTTCGGTGCGGAAAGGTTCGAGCGCTTCCATGGTCACAATCCAAGGAGAAATGGTAGAGCCAAAATTTTTGCCCAAAAATGGCCCAAGCGGCACATACTCCCATTGCTGAATATCGCG
>JAYUJV010000117.1:0-3512 GCA_043764975.1 Saprospirales bacterium | reverse complement strand
AATGTATTTTAAAATAAATATTTTTTATAACTTTATTTTCATTACTTTAGCATCCTCAATTACACAATCAGACGCTTGTTTCTCCGACAAGACAGTAGGTAAACACAACTAAACAACAATGAGAGAACCGCTTTTCAAGATACGCGAAAACGGCAAATACGGCTTTATCAATCAAGAAGGTGAAGTAGTCATCGAGCCTCAATATTTTGAGGCGGAAGATTTTTACAACGGTTTTTCGCGTGTTCGCTTCAACGATAAACTTGTACCTTTAGACGAACTCGGTCGCTTACTGATGAAGCACCTGTTCAACTTCGTCGGTCACTTCGAGGAAGGATTGGCACGTGCGCAACTGGTCAGCCTTTGGGGATACATAGACCAACGCGGTAGCCAAGTCATTGAGGTACAATTCGAGGATGCGCGCGACTTTAGCGAAGGATTGGCCGCCGTGAAGGACAATGGACGATATGGCTACATCAACAAAGATGGCGAAACCGTCATTGCAGCGCAGTACGATGCGGCGAGCGAATTTAAAAATGGGCTTGCGCCAGTTTCGTTCAATAAACAGTTTGGCTACATCAATGCACAAGGTGTGATGCACATCAAGCCGCAGTTTAGTGTGGCCGCTTCTTTTCAGGGCAATGTCGCCATCGTGCAACAACAACAGAAATGGGGCGTTATAGACAACAACGGTCAAGTTTTGTTAGCGCCACAATTCCAGATAATCAAGCACTACTCCACTGGCGAGTTTTTTGATGGCATGGCATTGGCGGCGAAAGGTGGCAAATATGGTTTCATCTCGCAGCAAGGCGAAATCGTGGTCGAGCCAGTCTATGATCATGCAGGTGATTTTGGCGAAGGCCTCGCACTCGTTGCTTTGGATAACAATTATGGTTACATTGATAAAAAAGGAAACTTAGCGATTCGCCATAAATATGAAGATGCAGGTGTATTTGCTGATGGCCTTGCGCAAGTGAAAGTAGATGGCAAATGGGGCTTCATCAATCGTGAAGGCGAATTGACGATTCCAGCTCGTTTCGATGAGGTGTTTCCTTTTCGTTTGGGCTTGGCTTGGGTTCGTATCGGACCAAATTGGGCGTATATCAATACCGATGGTAAACTCGTTTGGCGCGAGCAAGCGTAAAAAAAAGTCAAATTGTCGGTTTATGATTTCTGTTTAAGTGTTTAACATTTGCTTTCAACAATTGTTTTTTTCACGCAGAGGCGCAGAGAACGCAGAGTAAACTTAAAAATCTTTGATTTTTCATAAAAACATTAAACCTGAAACCAATAAATACATTTTTTATTTTCATAAATAATTGATTATTAGATATTTATATTAAATAAATTAAAATAAAATTGAAAAAAATATAAATTGAAAATGTCGCACCCACGGCGCTTAATATATTTTTAGGTGTTATTTTATAAGCTACCGACATGTCATGCCTACGGCATTCATAAAACAATAAGTGCATTTATTACAAAGGCATTTAAAAGGATTTTAATAAAAAAAGATTAAAAAATACGATGAATAAAAACTTGCTCGCAGTATTTGCAATGGCACTCATGTTGTCATTCGGCTGCCACACGACCCAAAAAACAACCGCAACGGTAACGCCTATTGCACCAGTAGTAGATGTGCCTATACCCGAAGAACCAATGGCTGAAGAAACTTGGCCCGATATGGAGGTTACGTCGGATTCTACGCTATTGGGCAAACCTGCAAAATACAATGCCAGCACCAAGCGTGAATTTGACTTGATCCACGAAAAAATAGAAATTAGTTTCGATTGGGAAAAACAACGCGCCATCGGGAAAGCAACCTTGACGCTCAAGCCATATTTTTATGCTAGCAATAAATTGACGCTTGACGCTAAAAATTTTGACTTTAGTAGCGTAACGTTTGAAGGCTCATCTACTCAGTTGAAATACGATTATATTAACAAAGAAAAAATAGAAATCCAATTGGGAAAAACGCTTTCGCGTAAAGACGAATTCAAGATTGTGATTGCTTATGTTGCCAAACCTGAAGAACGTGTGCAAGGCGGAAGCGCAGCCATTTCATCGGATAAAGGCTTGTTTTTTATCAATCCGAAAGGAGAAGATATTGAAAAACCACGCCAAATCTGGACACAAGGCGAAACCCAAAGCAACTCTTGCTGGATGCCAACTATCGATTCGCCGAACGAACGCTGCACCCAAGAAATGTACATCACGGTCGCCGATAATTACAAGACTTTGTCGAATGGACTCATGTTGTCTTCTACAAAAAATAACAACGGCACGCACACCGATTATTGGAAAATGGATAAGCCTCACGCGCCATATTTGTTCATGATGGCGGTCGGCGAATTTGCAATCGTAAAAGACAAATGGAACGGTATAGACGTAGATTATTACGTAGAGCCGAAATATGAAAAATCGGCGCGCGATATTTTTCCGCATACACCTGAGTTGTTACAATTTTATTCGGATCGCTTGGGCGTAAAATATCCTTGGCAAAAGTACTCGCAAATAGTCGTCCGCGATTACGTGTCGGGTGCAATGGAAAACACAACTGCCGTAATTTTTGGCGATTTTATGCAACACAATTCGCGCGAACTAATTGACGAAGAAGCGAACGAAGACGTCGTGGCACACGAGATGTTTCACCATTGGTTTGGCGATTATGTGACTTGCGAAAGCTGGTCGAACCTAACGCTCAACGAAGGTTTTGCAAATTATAGCGAATACCTTTGGAAAGAACACAAGCACGGCGCCGATGCTGCCGACGCTCACCGCGCTACGGATTTTAATGGCTATATCGGTCAAGCATCATCGACGAAACATCCCTTGATTAATTTTGGATACGAAGACCGCGAATCTATGTTCGATGCACATAGTTACAACAAAGGTGGCTTGATACTCCACATGCTCCGTAATTACCTTGGCGACGAAGCCTTTTTTGAAGCACTAAAACGTTACTTGACGAACAATGCTTACACTTCGGTAGAAGCGCATCAGTTGCGTATGGCTTTCGAGGACGTAACTGGCGAGGACTTAAACTGGTTTTTTAACCAATGGTTTTTTGCTGCTGGTCACCCAAATCTGACCGTTGAGCATAAATACGATGAAGCGACAAAACAATTAACGCTCAATGTAGAGCAAACGCAAGATGCTGTGAACAATAAAGGCATTTACGAATTGCCATTAGCCGTCGATATATATGTGACTGATGGTCAAAAGCCAATTCGTCAGCAAATAAGAATGAACGAGCGCAAGCAAAGTTTTGTGTTCGATGTAGCAAGCAAGCCAATATTGGTTAATTTTGATGCCGATCGCGTGTTGCTCGCTGAAATTACGTACGACAAAACCGAAGAAGAATTGATTGCTCAATACAACAATGCACCGAAATATGCCGACCGCGCCGAAGCGATGCAAGGTTTGACGAATAGCAAAACGCCAGCTGCAAAAGCAATTTTCAAAAAAGCATTGAGTGACAACTATTTTGGTATCAGAAGTGAAGCCATCAATAT
>JAYUJV010000116.1:0-1274 GCA_043764975.1 Saprospirales bacterium | reverse complement strand
CCGCTTCGGCATCTATCTCGCCAATCACGCCCACGCAACCCGTGATGACCGCCGCCAATGCCTGTGCGCCCGACATACCGCCAAGTCCACTCGTAATATAAACTTTGCCGCGCAAATCCATGTCGCCAAGTCCTTTTTTACGACCTGCATTCAGCAACGTAATGGTCGTGCCATGCACAATCCCTTGCGGGCCAATGTACATAAACGAACCTGCCGTCATTTGACCATATTGCGTTACGCCCATGGCATTGTACTTGTTCCAATCGTCTTTTTTGGAGTGATTCGGAATCATCATACCGTTGGTCACGACGACTCGCGGCGCATCTTTATGCGACGGAAACAAACCCATCGGGTGTCCAGAATACAACACGAGCGTCTGCTCGTCGTTCATGGTTGCGAGATATTGCATCACGAGGCGATATTGCGCCCAATTCTGAAACACCGCACCATTGCCACCATAAGTGATGAGTTCGTGCGGATGTTTCGCAATTTTATTATCAAGATTGTTATGAATCATGAGCATAATCGCCGCCGCTTGCTTCGATTGATGTGGATAATCTTCTATCGGGCGCGCATAAATATCATAATCTGGGCGCAAACGATACATATATATACGACCATACGCATCGAGTTCGGCTGCAAACTCGGCGGCTAACGTAACATGATCTTTGGGTTCAAAATATCGCAACGCATTCTTGATGGCCAACACGCGTTCTTTGTGCGTCAGCACGCCTTCAAGATTACGCTTTGGCGCGTGGCTCACGTTGGTTTCTATCGATTTGGCTGCTGGTAATATACTCGGAATCCCTTCTAAGATTTGGGCTTGAAATGTGGTCATTTTATATAGATTTTAGACGATATTTTTTGTGATTTTCGTCTGAATATTTTTAAAATAAAAATTTTTTTATTTTTTTAATAATTAAAATGAATTTAAAAAACGTAAAATATTGATTATTAACACATTATATTATTTTAATTTTCTTAATTACCTTAATTATTTTAATTTCGTCCAAACTATTATTTTAATTTTCTTAATTCCTTTAATTTCTTTAATTTTAAAAAAGCCATTCCTCGATAACAGGCGCAAAATGCTTATGTTCGAGTGCTAATACTTTACGCGCAATATCGTTTGGCGTATCGTCAGCATCAAGCGCACAAACGGCTTGGAAAATAGTTTTACCTTCGTCATAACGTTCGTTTACTTCGTGTATCGTGATGCCGCTTTGGGTTTCATTGGCTGCTTTTACGGCTTCGTGTACATGGCTGCCGTGCAT
>JAYUJV010000115.1:0-3516 GCA_043764975.1 Saprospirales bacterium | reverse complement strand
TTATCCGTTTTTACGTCTTTCAATTCTTCTTTAAAAAAATCACTGACTTGGTAGCCTTTCGTTTCGAGTTCTTTGTATAGGTTTCGAGTGTCTTTCGTACGGTTATCGAAGTATTTTTTACCACCGCCAATGATTAAATCAACATCCGTTTTCAAGAAATCGCTTGCGATTGGCTCGAACATATCGCGCTGCTTTTGGTGTGCAATGAATGACGCTGGCGTAGCGTGCGTAATGGCGCAAGTCGCCACCAAGCCAGTTGCCAAGCCGTTTGATTCTGCAATTTCTAAGATTGTTTTTGCTGGCAGCGAGTCCGAATTGACGCCAATGGCAGCGTTGTAACTTTTTACTCCACAGGCAAAAGCCGTTGCGCCAGCGGCACTATCGGTGATTAAAGTTTTTTCTTTTGGATAATTTTTATGCAACCCAATGACTGGGAATTGCTCAAGATTGAGGTGGCCATTGTTCATGTACAAACCTGCGGTGACTTGCGTGAGTCCCATGCCGTCGCCAATCATCAAGATAATATTTTTTGGTTTTTTGACAGATTTTCCGCTTTCCAATCGTATGCTCGGCGCACAAGCACTAACCGCAAACACGATGATTAATGCAAATATTGATATTGTTTTTGTATAAAATTTCATATTTTTTCTTTTTTTGAAATGAATACAAAGGTAAGAAAATTAGTAACAACCAAAGTTTAAAATACAATAAGTAATAAGTCAAAATTGTCAGTTAGTCATTTTAGTCGCTTAGTATTTGAGAATCAATACTTTGCACAATTTTAAAATTATAAATAATTGTGTCTAAATACTTAACGTAAATACCGATATACTAAGGAAAATCGCTCTTTTTTCTCCCTCACTTTGGTTGGGTTTGATTTAAGGAGGAAAAACAAAAGGCGCAACTTGCAATGCAAGCGCGCCTTTTTTGTTTTCTCAAAGTATATTATTAAACTATCGCACCTGACGTTCCTCTACGAAGATGATGCGTGGCATCGGTTTTACTGTTGCGTTTCCTCCGCGTTCAATAAAAGTTTCCGTTTCTTTCAATACTGGTTGCGCTGTTTGTTGGATATTATTCCAAGACTTACGCGCTTTTCTCATCAAATTATTCAAAATTTCTTCGTAAGAAAGAGATTCTGTTTTTGTCGATACTGTATTTTTGTAATCATTATTGCTAGTATTATTAGCATTTTGATAGCTTTCTGGTATAATTTCGTCTAGTTCGTCGCTGTTTTTAGCTGCAGTTTTCGCTATGACTTTAGTCTTAGTTTTCATAATTGGCTCACGTGGGCCAATCAAAGTATCTACTGCCAAAGCTGGGCCACTTGATTGTGGTGCAAACGAACCATCTAATTTATACAATTCATATTTTTCGATGGTCTGGATTAATTTTATGGCATATAAACTGTCCGTTGCATAACCTGCTGCTTTCAAACCCATTGCCCAACTTACGTAATCTTGCGAATCGTAATTAAACAATTGGCTGTATCGAGCGCCAGTAACCAAAAAATCTGAATGATCGTGATATGATGCTTCGATAGATTCGTAATAACGAAAATCTGAGGCTTTCAATTTTCCATTTTCATCAAAATCGTCGTCGATGTGTTCGTAGCAATCGCCCTGCCATCTGTTGTTGCACTTGATTCCGAAATGGTTGTTGGCTTCTTTTGCCAAGGTACCAGTTCCCCAGTTAGATTCTAAGATAGCTTGTCCCATCGTGATACTTGCGGGTACTTTTGCGCGTTGCATTTCTGATATTGCAAGGTCTTTATAAAGGTCAATGTAATCATTGAGGGGTTTTACAATCGCGCGAGGCGATGAAGCCGAAGCTGCATTTGCAAAAATAGACACTAATAATAGTGCAAAAATTTGGATAGTTTTTTTTGTGTTCATGTCGCTAAATACTTTGAAGGATTATAAAATCAATCACAACCTTACTAAACAATATCAGCGGCATACAACTATATTCAGGTCTATAGTCGAAGGTTCGGTCGAGTAGTGCGAGTACTCAACGAACAGTGCGGGACATTGCTCACAGGAAGTAAATGGATTCTAAAAAATGTTGTTCTCTCATAGTCTGAATACCAGCGCCTTGTTGAAGGGCGAAGTATTAAGCTACATATACATAAAGACAAATAAAGTGCCATATCTAAATTTTAATCAAGTGTTAATCGTTGTTTTTCAACATTTAACATATTGTATTTTGCAATTCATTGATAATGAATGATTTATATTATTGTTAATTTATATTTTTTTTATTTTTAATATGAAATTTTATTTTGGATATTTTATTTTTTTTAAGCAGCACATCAAAAAGACAGGTTTTTTGTTCAAATATTCTATTGTATTAAGTATAAAAGTATAAAGCATTACAGTTTTTTCAATATTTAAGATACTCATTATTAGCTTTCTATCTCGACTTGAATACTTTATACTCGCATACTTAATACTTTTGGAGTAATAAAAAAAGGCCTATTTGCTCATTTGCAAATAGACCTCAAGTGTAAGTTTTGGTAAATTCTTTATCTCGAATACGAACTACATCTTAGAATGTACGACCGTATTTCAATTGAATACTTTCTGTGATAGAGGCTTTTAAGCCTAGTACATCTTTTACTGGCGGCGTTTCGCGCTTAGTAATTACTTTTACGTCATCATCATAGAACACTTCTGCAAAAATCCCTAACGATAAATGCTTCGTGATGGCAACACCGATGTTGTTTGTCCAAAGTACATCAAAACGACCTGGGTTGTTGTTATACGCCGTGTATAAATTCAGGACAGAGCCAAAAGTAATTTTGTCTGACAAGTACTTATCGTTGTAGCGAGCAATGATTTGAGCGCCTACTTGTGTAGAAGTTCTTTTATCTAAATCATTACCAAATACACGTGTTTTTGCTATGGCATCGTTGCCTACATATATGTATTGGAGTGCAACTGGTGCAAAAAACACTGAAAACTTTGGTGTTACGTGATAATCAAGACCTAAACCTAATTTTACTCGTGCTGGCGCTAAAAATTGAGACAATAAATCTGTTGCTTTGTCAGATTTTGTTAAATTGCCTACGTAAGTCTTTAACAATTGAGATTCAAAAGAACCTGCTGCTGCATAATATAAATTAGCAATTTTGGAAGGAATACCTACTTGTGTTTCTAAACGCAATAAATCTACATTCTTTTGAAAAGGGTTCGTAGATGCACCGATTCGTTGTACTGCCAATTGAAGTAGTCCGTTGCTTATCCAATAAAATTTAGCCTGTTTGTTTACCGCCGATAGGCCAATGCTTCCGCCTGCGCCGATACGATTTTCACCTGCACCGATACGTGGATTGATAAGCGCCAATTGACTTAAATCCAATCCAAATGTGCCTATTGTTTTCCATCCCATCGTTTCTTTGTCATGGGTTTCTTTAATTTTGGCTACATCTTTTTCATTTAGACCAGTTTGGGCTATCGCATTTGCGCTAAAAATAGCCAATGCAACTCCGAATAATAGTAATTTTTTTAACATGAT